>CANFNX010000037.1 GCA_947448495.1 Bacteriovoracaceae bacterium
AGGGACATGACTTCAGATTCTTTCCAGAGAGTGGAGAAGTCAGATAAATAGCTTGCAGTATGCGGACGGTAGATAAAGTGAACGTTTGGATGTTTTTGAGTGTCCATGATGGGAAGAGGTAATTCCGAGGTGTAGCATGTAATCTTTTTTTGGGAGTTTTTTAAATGCTTAGCAAGATACAAAAAAAGATAGATTCCACCACCTTGAGTTTTGAAAACAAATTCTTTCTCAGGTGATTGCTCAATTTTTTTCTTAAAATCAGCACAGGCTATTTTAAAGTGTTGGCCGTCAAAGAGATCGTGGCAAAGAATAATTTTTCGCATGCTCATGGACAATTTTTTCTTTTCTACCATGGATAGTTTTAGATGATCAAACCGTGAAAGGATGAGATCGTGCATGGGAAAGTTTTTTGGAGTTTGAAGATGGGTTTCAAAAAACGATACTTCTCCAATCTTTTCAATTTTGGCGACGGATAGAGTGAAGAACTTCTCCCAGTCCATAATTCCCCCTGACATTGGTCGTGAGCTTCTCTTATCGCCACTTTGGAGAGGAAAGTTGAGTTTTTTTGTCGCAAAGCTGTAAAGCTTCGTTAAATCAGTTACTTATCTGCTCTACTTCGGTTGACGCCCCCATTTTTGTGTTCTAAAAAAAGAACAGTAGGTCTATTTAACTAGGAGATACCATGCGTATTTTATCTGCCGTGCTTTGCTTTTGCCTCTCTTTCAACCTCATGGCCGCCACAACAGTCCAAGAATTTGAAAAAGCTTTGGATAACTATCAGTACACGATGACTTCAGAGTGGGATCAGATTGATACAGCTTTTTCTGCAGAGGCCACACATGATTTCTACCTTACACTTTCGGACCTTATGGCCAAAGGACTAACAGAAGAAGACATGATGAATGTTCTTACTCAAAAGTCCGTTAACAAAAAAGATCTTGAAGCCTTAAAAGTGAAAATGGCTTCAATGGCTTCTCAGGCCCACACTGCTGAAGACCTGGCCCAAGTTATTGCGACTCAATCTAAGAACCTCTATCGTCGTGGTGCAAGCTGGGATGGCTCAGTGATTATCATGTATGGTGTAGGAGTTGTAATCGTGGCCGCTCTTGCTTATTCAATCTGGTTTAGCTCAACTCATACTTGTGTTGCTTACGCTCAGGGTACTCAATGTGGATGGACGTCATATTATTATGGTGGTCCTCAGTATTATCAGTGCTGGCCAACAACTTACTGCACTCAATACGTAAAAAATTAGTTTTATTTTTTCTCTATGGTGTCGCTTCTAATGATGGAGGTGACACCCTTTCAAATTGCTTGAATCTCACTTTCAATTCTTTTGAGTAAGACGTAGAAACTAACTCCATTTCGCTTGTCCCTATCATTTTACTGAATTCATCTTTAAGTTTTATTATTTCAACGTTTTGTAGAATCCACGGTTTGTGGATGACAGTGCCACGCCAATCTTTCGTTCCTCTCCTGGTGAAGAGACAATAGCGTTCCGTTGCCCATTCATCAAAGGAGGTTAGAGTTCGTATTTCCTGAATTTTTGCCTCCAGAGAATAGAAGAACGGAGTTCTTTGATGATGAAATTGATAGCTCTTAGCTTGAATCTTCCCTTTAATTTTTGAATAGCGATAAGGAAGTGCGAAAAAAGAATTGGCAATCATCGTTCCTAGTTTTGAATCTGTCTCGAGTGTGAAGAAATAAACACCTTTGACACCATTAACCTCAACATAAGTCCGAATATTCAACTCCCATAACCTTGAAAACCAGGGAGCACTGGGCAGGAAAGGAAAGCGAATCTTATCCATTTGAAAGGGCACAATTGAAATAATCGCGTTCCCTTCATGGAGATCAAGAGGGTAGGGAACTAAGGGCTGAACAAGTTGTGGATTTATTTTATAATGAAGAAAAAGAACATCTTTCCATCGTTGTTCAATGACCCACGAATTTGATCTGAGGCTATCCACCATGTAAATGAGTACGAACTGAAGCAAGGTTCTGAACCAAAGAAGTGAAGGTTTTTCGATCCCAAAAATGTGAATTCCATTGAATGAGACATAAATATGAACAGGCAAAAGGGCAATGAAGTAGTAGCAACACAAGAGAGAGGCAAGATTCAAGGTTTTGGAGTTTAGGAGAGAAAATCCAAGAATTAGTTCTAAAAAACCAGTGATAAAGATAAGCTCAATTTTATAGTCGATAACATTTGGAATCGCCGGCAAGAAAAGTTCTGGCATGAAAAAATGAATGAGTCCGGCAACAATCAGCAGAGTGCTAAGAAAAAAACGTTTTATCACGTTGATACTTTTGTTTCAGAAGCAAGTAAAACGGTATCCACCAAATAATATCGTTAAAGATAATATTGATCCCAAAACTCAATGGGAATCGATTGGTCATCAACGCTTGAATAAATCCGATTGGCCCAAAGACTTTTCCTAAGAATCCCACAAGAACGATGGGGTAATGCTTAATGGGATCTTGGGCGGCAATCCAGTAACCAACACCATATACTCCGACAATCATGCCTATGCATTGCCATAGTTCTGGGTAGTTTGGTCGCTCCATTCCTAAAAAGTCAAAAAAGGTATTAGGGAAGAAGATCACAAGTGATCCCCAAAGTATGTTATAAATGGCCGCAAGCTTAAGTGTTTTCATTTTTTTATTCTAAGATAAAAGAGGACTTTGGTAGCAGAACATTGATTGAACAAGAGACTAGGCAGCAGCCTTGTCTTGAGTTCGTCTAATCATGATTCGTCTGAAATTCATTTCTAGTTCAGGGTAGTCTTTGCAAATAAGGTCGAAGTTTTCTTTTGAGAGTCGGTAGACATCACAGTAGGATTTTGCTTTCACATCAGCTGTTCTAAGAGCTTGAGTCAGTAGAGCAATTTCTCCAATACATTGTCCATGTTTAACAGATGCGACGACTTGACCTTGCTCACTAAAGACATCCACTTCACCTTGATCAATAATATACATTTCTTGTCCGGGTCCTCCACGTTTTATAATGTGAGCACCAGCAGAAAAGGAGATGGGATCAAGATTTTGGGCAACAGACTTTAGGCAATCATGGGTAAGGCCATGGAAAATAGGAAGTCCGTCTATAAGTTTCATCTTAATAAAGACTTGTAACTCGTTTTGAAGTCCATTTGGTAAATCAGAAATGATTTTATTATCATTCTCAGTAAGTCTTTTTTGCATGCGATGCGAATGATAGCCAAAGACTTCAAGACGTAGCGATCGAGGAACTTCATAATATTGCATAAAGGTTGCAAGATCTTCCATCTTTTCTCTATTCGCTTCATGGTGACGATTCTTTGCCATAATGAGATTTGAAACGTTACCAACGATAATACCAAACGCACTAAAACCAGTGAGCATAACAAGAATTGTGAAAAGTCGGCCGATATCATTGGTTGGAGTAATGTCGCCGTATCCAGTTGTAGTCAATGTGGTCACAGACCAATAGAGAGCTTTTATATACGCCTCTGAAGGATTGAGATGAGTTGAGGGCTGAATCATCATCCATGTTGTGGCGACTAAATGAACCCCAGTTAGTGCTCCAATGATGATGACCAAAACCTTCTTATGGCGAGAAATTTCATGGCCTGAATTGAGATCTTGGTACGCCTTAACTAATCCCGCAAATCGTAGAAATTTGATTAGACCCAAAACTTTCCACCCAAAAAGGCCATAGGGCAAAGCTGAAAAAGTTAAAAGTAATGTCCAGAAAATTTCGCTGGGATGTTTCTTACGAAAAGTTGCGATGCTAATGTTTTTCCATGAAAACCAACAGAGGGCAAGTAATCCAAAGGAAATGAAAAGATTGCTTGTGATAAACCATGGTGAGGAAGACAAATCGTGGATATACACAATAGGTGCTTCAGCTGCCGAGTAACTACATAAAATGGCCATGACCAATGGCCATGAGTAATACTTTTTCCTCATCAAAAGCTTTTCGCCATTTGAGCGAAAAGCTTGATGAAAAAAAGTGTCTATTGTTTTTACAGTATTAAGAGATTCTTAAGGCCTTGACTTCAAATTTATCATCATCAATTTCATGTACCATCGCTCCGGGAAGGGATGTAGCCGAAACTGATCCTTTGGACATAAGGGTCTCTGAAGCTATGTAGGACTGATATTTTTGAAAAACTTTTGCTAAGGCCTCAGTAGTATGAATTGTTATTTCTATACGGTCGGCTACATTAAAGTTTGAGTCTTTGCGAGTCTTTTGAATACGATTCACCATCTCTCTTGCTAAACCTTCGTCAATAAGATCTTGATCTAGAGTGCAATCAAGATCGATGGTGACAAAACGATTGGTCATCGCCTGAGTCCCGGCTTTAGCAGTTCTAAGCACTAAAACCTCTTCAGCATTAAAACCGACACCATTAAGAGTGATGGTTCCGCCATCTTCAATTTTTTGAACGTCAGCAGATGTGAGCTTTTCAATCAGCGCCTTGAAAGCACCCATTTCTTTACCGAGTTTTTTTCCAAGTACCGGAAGATTTGGTTTTGCCGAGAGAGTGACAAAATCAGACTCATTTGTCATATACTCAACATTTTTGATGTTCAGTTCAATTTTGATGTACTCCTCGAGTTTTTGAATTTCGTTCAATAGGGCCGCATCCTGATGGATAACTTTGAGTGTTTTAAGTGGAGTTTTAACTTTTACCCCTTCTTGAATTCGTTTCTGACGACCAAGCATCACCACCTGGGCCATACGATCTACTGCGGTTTCAAGAGTGGTATTAATCAAGGCCACTTGAGCTTCAGGATAGGAACAAAGATGAACTGATTCTTCCGTTTGCCCTCCAAATTTTTTCATATCTTGGTAAATGTACTCCGAAAGAAAAGGAGTAAAAGGGGCCATGAGGCGTGAGAGACTCTCAAGGGTAGTGTAAAGAGTAGAGTAGGCGGCATTTTTATCAGCACTTAAGCCTTCTTCCCAAAAGCGACGACGATTTAAACGGATATACCAATTCGTAAGGTCTTCAATAAAATTGAAGAGCTCTGGAACCACATTATAGAGGCGGTAGGCCTGCATCTCATGGTTTACATTTTTCACAAGTGTTTGAAGCTTAGAGAGAATCCACTTATCCAGAATATTATCAGAGGGCACCGGAGTCGATGAGACTTTCCAGCCATCAACGGCAGCATAGGTTGAGAAGAACTTATACGAGTTAAACCATGGAAGAAGAGCACGACGAACCATGTCCTTTACGCCGTCATCCGTGAAGCGCAATTCTTCGGCCTTCACAAGTCCAGAGTTAATTAAAAATAATCGAAGAGAATCGGCACCAAAAGTTTCAATCAGTTCATCTGGTGGAGTGTAGTTACGAAGACGCTTACTCATCTTCTTACCATCTTTGGCGAGCACCATTCCGTTGACGATCACATTTTTAAAGGCAGGTTTATCAAACAAAGCTGCAGATAAAACTGTTAACGTATAAAACCAGCCGCGAGTTTGATCCAGACCCTCGGCAATGAATTCGGCCGGGAAGCCCTCTTTAAACACCTCTTGATTTTCAAATGGGTAGTGAAGTTGGGCATACGGCATTGACCCTGATTCAAACCAGCAGTCTAGAACTTCAGGAATCCGCTTGTAGGTTCCCTCTTCACCCGCAATCGTGAAAGTTAAATCATCAACGAACTCGCGGTGAAGATCTTTGACTTCTGTGCCAGTATATTTTTTGAGATCAGCAATCGAACCCATACAAATGGCCTTGCCGGTTTTCTCATTAATCCAAATGGGAAGAGGAGTTCCCCAAACCCGGCTTCTAGAAATCGCCCAGTCTCGAGCATTTTCAAGCCATTTTCCAAAACGACCTTCTTTGATTGTTTCTGGGACCCAGGTAATTTCCTGGTTCGCCTTAATCATTTTGTCTTTGATTTTTTCAACTGCAAGGTACCACTGAGGCATCGCTCGATAAATGAGCGGAGTATCGGTTCTTGGGCACATAGGGTAGCTGTGAACCAGAACAGATTGATGGAAAAGTTGTCCGCGCTCTTTAAGATTTTTAATGATGTCTTTGTCGGCTTCTTTAATCGGCATGCCCGCAAAGTCTTTAATTTCGGCAGTAAATTTTGCTGAAATATCGAGGGGAACAACCACTTCAGTCAGTCCAGCGGCTTTCATGACACGATTATCATCTTCACCAAAACCAGGGGCCTGATGGACAATACCGGTACCATCTGTAGTCGTGACGTACTCATCATTGAGCATCACGAAGTAGCCATCTTTTTCGAGATGATTAAAGTACGGGAAAAGTGGTTCGTATCTTTCACCCTTGAGTTGAGATCCAGAAAAAGATTCAACTTCTTCGTATTTAAAATTCTTCTTATAAGCTTCAAGACGGGCACGGGCCATGATGATGAAAATATTTTTTTCAAGATCTTTGACTTTAACGTATTCGATTTCTGGATGCACACACAGGGCCAAGTTCGAAGGAAGTGTCCAAGGAGTTGTGGTCCAGGCCGCAAAATATGTCTGAGGATCTTTTTTGGTTCTAAAAAGAATTGTCACAGCTGGATCTTGAATATCTTGATAGTTTTGTCCCGCTTCAAAATTTGAAAGGGCCGTTTGCAGGGCAGGGGAGTAAGGAACAATTTTATTGCCTTGATAAATGAGTCCTTGATCCCAAATGGATTTAAACACCCACCAAACAGATTCCATGAACGAGAGGTCCATCGTTTTATAATCATTTTTAAAATCTACCCAACGACCTAGGCGACCAATGGTCTTTTCCCACTCATTAACATAACGATCGACAATTCCTCGGCATTCATCGTTATATTTTTTCACACCATTGGCGGCAACAAAGTCAGAAGCCGACATGCCGAATTTTTTATCAATCTCTTGCTCAATAGGTAGCCCGTGGCAATCCCAACCAAAACGACGATCAACGTAGAAACCTTTCATCGTGAAGTAGCGGGGGACAACATCTTTGAGGGTTGAGGCCACAATGTGCCCATGGTGAGGAAGGCCAGTCGCAAAGGGCGGGCCATCATAGAAAATATAGTTTTTCCCTTTTTTGGTTTTCTCAAGGGACTTCTTGAAAATTTGCTTGTCGTTCCAGAATTTTAAGACTGACCTTTCCGCTTCCACAAAGGAGAAATTATCTGAACTAGGGGCCGATTCACGAGGTTCCATGGGCTGAGACTCCATTCGAATAGGTAAAATAAGCCATCACTCTAGCAGAAAGTCTTAATATCGTAAATTTATAGGTCCATTTTCCGAGAAGAAAGGCATAGGAAATTACCATGAAGAAACTGATTTTGTCGGCTTTTGCCATGAGTCTAATCTTGCTCACCCGTGAAGGTGTGGCCCAGTCACGTCCGATTGAGGATTTCAGAGAGCTTCATGTTGAAGATGTACTTGGTCTCGAGACTGACGAATTCCTTGATGCGGATAAGGAAATTCTCCCTGCACTTTCTGGCCATCAAAATTTTACACCTCGTGACCTACATCAAAAAAAAGATTGGAACGTAGAAGAAAAAGAAGCAGTTATTGATTCTCGGCCTGCTAAAGGTCAAACATTTTCTATTATTCCGTGGGACACACAGGATCCCGAGGACTGGTTGAATATTGATAAATGGCTCACTGAGAGGGCTTTTAAAGATAAGACTCCACTTTGGAAGTTACGGTTAAGAGAATTTAGCCAAAATGAGCATGTTGGTAAAATACTTCAATGTCGAGGTCGCTGTCATATTTATCGTGGTGAAAATAAGACAGGTGTCCAGCATCTCTCTGGGATTCATGAGGGAGATGAGCTCAAAACTGAAAAGGATACAGTTGCATGGGTTTTTCTGATGGATGGAACACTCCTTCGAATAGGACCCCAAAGTTCAGTCGGTTTTCTAGAAATCAACTGGTCAAAAAACCAAGTTCTTCACCTTGTCAGGTTAAATCAAGGCCATCTTTTTTGGCATGCTAGAGACTCCAAAGAATATCCCATGGATTTTGGACCTGAGACAGATCAGTTCAGCTTGCCTCTATTAGTGAGAGAGGCCAATCAAAGCCATTTCGAGAGAAAGATCTTTCAATCCCAATCAGATCAAGAAAGATCGGCTGAAATTATTAAACTTGAAGAAACAGCGGCTACCGCGCAAATTCAATTGTTGAACGAATTCAAAAAGAAAAACAATGCTGTTTCTTTTCCAGAGTCAAAATTTTTAGTTGTCTCACCTTCGGGTAGTTTAATTGGAAAATCTGTATCGTTTGATTATTTTTATTATCCAGGTGGTAAATCATATTTTAAGAAACGATATGCCTCTGAAGGTGGCGAACTGTCTCTCCAATTAAGAGGTTATACAAACAGTGACTTGAATTTGATTAACGATGAAAGTTGGTTTGAAATTGCAAACAATGGAAAAAGTTATTCAAAGGTTGAAAAAGTGACAGGAGAGTTAGAAATAACAGAACTTTTAACAAGAAGAATAAAAACCATCGAGCTTTCTCAGGAAATGTGGTTTGAAAAGTATTCCCAACCAGTATTTAAAAATTTAGATTCAGCTCAATCTCTTGCGACGATTCATGGCTATAAGCTATGGAGCGAAGAATTAGAAAAGAGATTTCAATTCTTAGTTGAATACACTCGTCGAATGGAAACGACTAATTTAAGATCAATTGAGAATTTATTTTTAAAAACTGAAGACCTAGGCGGTAATGGCCGTAGAGAAATAAGCGACTCTCACTACCAAGCTTCACTTAAGGCTTACCTTTTTAATCTCAAGGCTAGATATACGAGTAAGTGGGTGCAGGTTCGAGAAATGAACGATCTACAATATTATGTATGGATACTACGACATGGAAAAAATTAGATTGAAAATGATTTTGGCCAGTGCATCTCCTAGGAGGAAAGAACTTTTAGGTCATCTTAAAATTCCTTTTCTGGTTATTGCTAAAAATATTCCAGAGCAAACTCATTTCAAGGATCCTGTAAATTTCTCAAGGCATATTGCTGAATTGAAAGGTGAAGCCGTTTTTGAAGAAATTCATGAGGATTGTATGGTTATTTCAGCTGACACGATTGTCTGTCTTGACACTAAGATCTACGGAAAACCACAAGATGAAGCCGAAGCTAAAATATTTTTGCTTGAGCTTTCTGGCAAGACTCATTCCGTTTTTACAGCAGTTTCAGTTAAGATAAAGCTTGGTGATAAAATGCTTCATCATTCCTTTGTCGAAGAGTCCAAGGTCACTTTTAATAAGATTTCACCAGAATTAATGAATCGTTACCTTGCTACTAAAGACTCATTAGATAAGGCGGGTGCGTATGGTATACAGGGGCCTTCCTTAACATTTATTTCAAAGGTTGAAGGAGATTATGCCAACGTTGTGGGTTTTCCTCTGAGTCGTTTTGTTTTAGAATGTGAACAGTTATTGAAACCTTTTACAAATGGTCACTCATGGTTCGAATTATTTTAATGATGTTTCTCTGTAGTGCCGCTTATGCGGATTTTCTTGGTTTTAAGACAGATGATGGTATTAAAAGCCGAATTCCAGAGATTGTTGAGAAATTAAAAAATTTGAAGATGGTAGCTGGGCCGGCCTATGAAGAAAATTTCAATCAATTAGTTAAAAATCTTGAAGTGACTATCGAAGAAGAAAAGCTGTATTGCTCAGGTGAGGCAACAGATGTGAAGGGGAAAGTTGTACCTAAAGATCAGAAGCAGCTTTGTTTTCGTGAATTAAAGACGAATTACTTAGAAGCAGTTGAGACAATTTTTAATCTAAAAAAGAAATACTTGGGAGTTATTCACAACTCTCAACTAGATAAGCTTTCTGAAATTCAAACGAAACTTAAATCGGACATTGAGAAAAGTTTTTAATCTCTTTTAACTACTTCTTCAGCTTTTGTTGCAAAATTCGCTACGTTCGTTTTGGGACGAAAGCTTCTTGAAGCAACAAGTGATCGCATTGGACGAAGACTCTTTGGCTTTGCTTTTTCAAGCGGTTTTTCAAAATTGAAGGGCTTGTTTTCGATTGTCTCTTTAGATTTCATGGGGTGACCTTTATGTATAAAGTGTTTTACTCATAATCAAACAAAGGATCAAGCTTTGGCCTTGGTTGATTAAGTTGCTCAACTTGTCGGTCTTAGGCTGCCGAACCTTGAGTCCTTTTGCTACTGTAGACGCAGTATAACATCCTGATCCGTGCTTGGGTTATCCCGGTAAAATTTTACATTCAACTTCACTCTGTCCCAAAATCCGTATCCCCGTTAGAATGGGAATAGTGTAATTTTGATAGGTTAGAGGTGACATGAAGAAATTTATTCGGCCCGTAGTTTTGGGGGTTTTGCTTTCCGGTTGCAGTTCGGTTCAAAAAGTGGCCCTGCGGGGAGCTTCACCATTATTTGAAAATGGGGCGCAAAAATTAACTCTGGAGCGAGACTGGGATTTTTTTAAAGACTCTGCTCCGGGTAATTTGAAACTACTTGAGACTCTCTATCTTCAGGACCACGAAAACTTAAAATTACTTTCAACATTAATAAAAAGTTTTGCTGGTTATGCTTACGCTGTTCCAGAAACTTTAGCGTTTGGGGATGAGCTATCTGGAGTTGATGATTCAATTCATAAGAAGCAGGCGATCTCGATTTATACCAAAGCTTTTGATTATGGTCTTGAATATTTTCACCAAAGAGGCGTCAGTCGAAAAGACCTTGTCGAATTTGATGAGTCTGCCTTGAAAAAAGCTTTTGATGTTAAGTTTAGACGTGAAGACTTTATATCGATATTATTTTTTGCTCAGTCCTGGGCAAGTCTTATTAATTTACAAAAAGACAATGTTGCCCTGGTCTCTCAGGTGCCAAAAGTTAAAACTCTTTTTGACTGGGTTTGTAACCAAGATCCAGAAATTGAATATGGAGTCTGTGAGATATTTGCAGCTCAATATGAAGCGTCTCGTCCGCGTATGCTGGGGGGGAATCCTGAAAAAGCGAAGGAGCTTTATAAAGCCTCCATTAAAAAAAATCCACTTCATTTGCTTATAAGAGTCGGTTACATTCAGTATTCAATTCTTCCAGCATTTGATCTTGATGCCTATAAACAGGAGGCCAAAGTTCTAGTGGAGGAATTTTCTAAGTGGTCAGATCTGAATCGTGACAATTTAGAAGATCGTTCAGAGTACAAGTCAGTTGAGTATTTAAATTTATATAATGCGATTGCAAAGAAGCGTTTTGAATTTATTGAATTAAATAAGGCTAAAATTTTCTAAGGAAAAAAATATGTTAAGATTTGTAGTAATAGTGCTTCTGGTCCTTTCCTCTCATCTTGCTTTCGGTGCTCAGCAAATTAAATTAGCTGTCCTTGTCCCAGAGGGGACAACCTGGGGGAATAGTCTCAAAAAACTAGCCAAAGAAGTAGAGGTTGCCACTCATAATGAAGTTTCATTTAAGATCTATTTTGGAGGAGTCTCCGGTGATGAGCCGGATGTCTTGAGGAAAATTCGCATTGGGCAACTTCATGGGGGAATTTTTACAGGTAAAACCTTAGGTGATATTCATGGTGATGTTCGGGCGATGGAAATTCCATTTACTTTTTATGATAAACAATCCAAAGCCTCAGCTGTGCTTTCGAAGCTTACCAATCAGTTTAATCAAGGTCTGAAAAGTAAGGGTTTTGTAAATCTTGGTTTTTATGAAATCGGGCAGGTTTATGTCGTGTCGACAAAAAAAATTAGCACATTAAACGATTTGAAAGGGATTAAGATTTGGTCTTGGGAAGGGGATCAGTTGGTTGAGGCAATGATCGAATCTTTACAACTTGTTTCAGTCCCTCTTGCACTCCCTGATGTCTTGTCATCACTTTCCACTGGGATTATCGATGCTGCTTACGCTCCTCCTTTGGCGATTATTGCTCTTCAGTGGCATTCAAAAATAAAATACTTGGTTGATTTTCCCACAGCATTCTCTATTGGCGCCCTTTTAGTCTCTGATAAAGTATGGGCGAAAATAAAACCTGAGCATCAACAAAAGATTACTCTTCTTTCTCAACAGTTCGTGAAAGAGGCGAATCAGAAATCAGTTCTTGAAAACGAGCAAGCAAGAGAGCAAATGAAAAAAAATGGAGTTAGCTTTATCTCGTTTCCAGCTGAAGATTATAAAAAAGCTGCAGCGGCACGTGGTAGCGTCATCTCAAAAATTAAAGATAAATACATTTCTGCTAAAATGATTCAAGTCTTGGATCAAGAGGCAAAATAATGAAGTTTATTAAAGGATTTGATCACTTCCTTGAGTTGCTTAGCAAATACGGTCTTGTTGGGAGCCTATTCGGTATTCTCATCCTTTCTTTTGGTTCTATTGTGCTCAGGTGGTTAGGAACGAGTGAAATGTGGATTGATCCTCTCGTCCGACACCTTGTCTTTTTGGCCGCATTCCTCGGGGGCTCTCTCGCAACGAGTGGGCAAGTTCATATTAAAGTGGATCTATTAACGAAATTAGTTGAAATGTCCTCGTCTCGGTTTGTTCATTGGTTGCACAGAAATTTAGTCTCCTTATTTTGTTTTGTGACGACACTCGTTTTAGTTAAATCTGGTTGGGATTTTTATCTCGTCGAAAAAGAGTTTGGTGCACCTGCTTTTTTAGGTGTTCATAGCTCTACATTGGTTGGCATTATTCCTTTTGGGATCGGTCTCATCTGTTTAAGATTTCTGAATCAGTTACTCTTGGGGATATTTTTGGGAGATCGCAAATGAGTACGATTGTTTACGGTACAATTTTTTTCTTTGCCTTGTTTGGTGCTCCGATTTTTGCTGTCATGTCCGCATTTGCACTTGCAGCTTTTTATTTTAGCGGAGTCGAGCTCTCAGCAGTCGCCGTCGAGATCTACCGTCTTGCCAGTGCTCCTACCATCCTTACTATCCCACTTTTTACTTTCGCTGGTTATGTTTTAGCGGAATCAAAGGCTCCTGTTCGGCTTCTTAGACTCTGTAACGCTTTTTTGGGATGGATGCCAGGTGGGGTAGCGATTGTATGCCTCGCGATCTGTGCCTTCTTTACAGCTTTTACCGGGGCTTCTGGAGTGACCATTATTGCTCTTGGTGGACTGCTTTATCCCATCCTCATTGAAGAAGGGTATTCAGAGAAATTCACACTTGGACTCATTACCACTTGTGGGTCATTGGGACTTTTGTTTCCTCCAAGTTTACCCATAATCCTTTATGGAATCATTGCTAAAGTCGATATTGATCAATTGTTTTTGGCCGGTCTTATCCCCGGCTTTATTCTTATGATCATCCTGGGGAGCTATTCAATTTATCAATCCAGGCTTAATCCGAAGAAAAAACACGAGTTTTCAATGCGAGAAATGAAATCAGCTTTGTGGGATGCTCGCTACGAAATTCCACTACCTTTTTTTATTCTTGGTGGAATTTATGGCGGTATTGTGACTGCGACCGAAGCTTCAGCTATAACAGCCGTTTATGTTTTACTTATAAATTGTTTTGTTACTAAGGACGTTTCTTTTACAAAAGATCTTCCTAAGGTCATCAGTGAAAGTTTAACGCTTGTTGGGGCGATACTGCTTATCTTGTGTTGCGCCCTCGGATTAACCAATTATTTGGTTGATGAACAAATACCGATGCAAATCCTTGAGGCGATGAAGTCTTTCATCACTAATAAATATCTTTTTCTGCTCGTCTTAAATATTTTTTTACTTATTGTGGGCTGCTTGATGGATATTTTTAGTGCCATTATTGTCGTGGTACCTTTAATTATACCCATTGCAGAACAATTTCAGGTTAATCCAGTACACCTTGCGATTGTCTTTCTAACCAACTTAGAGATTGGTTATATCACCCCACCTGTAGGCATCAATTTATTTATCAGTTCTTTTCGCTTTAAGCGACCCGTAATAGAGCTTTATAAAGTAAGTTTACCTTTTTTGTTTTTGATGATTTTTGCGCTGATAATAATAACTTATATACCTTGGTTGACATTATTTTGGTTCAATTCTTAATCCTTTTGCTAAGCCTGACTATTGTCGGGGACGCAACGGCTCAAATCGCCTATACACCAATTTCTCTTGGCCAAAGAGATTTCGACTCATATTTTGAACGTAACGAGCCTTACCAGGTTTTTGATTCCAATCAAGGTCGACTTATATTTAAAGATGAAGATTTTTGGCAGAATTATTTTAGTAAGTGGATCTTTCCAGAAGAAAAAGAAATGGGTGAGTTCTTAAACTCTGACCTTAAGACAGGACAAATTTGTACCAATGATCAATTTTCTACTCATATCCCCGAAATGAGATATGCCTATCGACTTATCACTCTAAGCTATTTGCTTGAATCACAATGGCATCTCAAAATGATCTCTGAAGCATTCAAATTTAAACATGGATGTCAGTTTAATTTTGATAATTGGATTAATCAATGCAATCCAAAAAATCCTGAGATGAAGAAATTTGTCACACTTTTAAAAAAGCATAGGCCTCGATTTGGTGAAAACCTACCTTCAAACTATCAATTCATGGACTGGTGGAAAGATTTTCAAACGAAGAATTTTCTATATTTATCTCATTACAAGGTCTCTTCGGCTTGTCGCAGTCATTGCCAAAAAAATCAAATTGAACAAAACGTACAAAATATCTGTAAGCTTGATGAACGGTTAATGGTGAATATTTGTTCTGAGACTGACGACCTCCTTGGACTTTCAAAGCATCCGGACGCCTACCAGTTAATTGGTCAATCAAATATTATTAATACGTTTAATAAGCAAGGTGAGGCGCTGGGATGTCTAAGACGATATTCAATGGTTATGTCTCACCAGGAAGTTAATTACAAATCTCTAGATAATCTTTTTACCCCATTAAGAGCACATCTTTTTAAGCAGTATCAAGAAAGATTTATTCAAGGCAGAGTTTTCTTTTATGGTTCAGGAAAAGAATTTGAAGAAAAAGGTTTAAACAATCTCTATTTTATGGAACAGCCCCTCAAAATTGCGACACTTACTGAAGAAGAGGCCCTTCCTGTTGAGGAGAAAGTAGAGACCCACAAAACAGTGGAATCAAAAATTGTGAAACCTGATGTTGCTGTTGTTGAAAAAAACAAAATAGAAAAAGTGGAATTGGCTGCACCTCAAAAGAGCGCTTTTTTACAAGCTGCTGAAATTCGTCAAGCCCAGAATCTACCTCTGGTAGAGGTTGATATGCTTAAGCTTAAATATGATTACGTCTTTACCCTGCATATGATAAATACACTCTCTACCAAACTGAAGTTCTTTATGTCTCGGAATGCGCTGAAGGAAATGTATGAATTTGACAAGCTTGGGTCTCTAGAAGGACCGGTGCCTCTCTTATTCTTAAAATTTATGATAGATATGAATGAGCACTCAGGGCTTTATAATCTACTGAGTGTTTTGGGGCCAGAGTTTTATGTTACAAATGAAATTGATGCTAAGTTTAAGCCACAACCTGAAAAAATAAAATTACTCATTGATGAAACGACTGATAATCAATGGAAGATTTTCGTCATTAAACCTTAATACCATTCAGCTTTGATGGCATGGGCACCAGAATTTCTGGCTGCCTCTAATCCTACCTTTGAATCTTCAAAAATGATCGTATGACTTGGTTCTGTTTTGAAATGTGTCATTGTGTGGATGTAGGGCCATGGATCTGGTTTCACTTTCAAAGAATCATCTCTGGTCAGTATATAGTTAAAATCCTTCTCAAGCTGAGTCTGTTTAAGAAGTTCTAAGGTAATAATCTTTTCCGAAGATGTGACTAACCCCAATTGGATATTATTCACTTGAATGTCATTTATCAGATGCTTTAGATCTCGGAGGAAATATTCTTCAGGTGAGACGAACTGGAAAATCTCTAAAAGCTTTTGATTTTTATTTTGGATAAATATTTCTGGCGTCCATGTTGACGGGACTCCCGGCCAGTTTTTTATAATTTCAAAAAGAAGGTGATCGGCCTTTCCCACCATTAATTCATATACCTCCTGAGGAGTGTAGGGAGGCTTGAGATTAAGTTCATTGGCCATTTGTAGCAAAGCTTTCACGTGATATTTTTCCGTGTTGAAGAGAGTTCCATCCATATCAAAAAGAACTGTTTTTAGATCTGGATAGTCTGTCTTTAGCGCCTTTAAGCTAGGCACCAGCTTATGGACCGTCTGGTTTTGTTCTTTCATGATACTATTTTAACTTGCTGCACAGTGTTTTGGCGAGCTTCAATGGCCAAAAAGCTTCAAAGAGAGTAAAAAAATGTCATTAGAATGAGGAATTTATGAGTGACCAAACAGTAAAAAAAGATCTTTTAAGCCAACTGTTATATGAGGCCCAGGCCTACAAAAAATTTGAGGACATAGAAAAGCTTGTTGATAATGGTCTTGATTTATCAATGATACCCATTCAGCCGCTCTATGTTTCGCTTCAAACAACTTCGAAAGATCAAGTCGCCCTCATTCTTCCTAAACTTTCCTCTGAGCAGCGGCAAGCCTTGCGAGACATAGATCTTTGGCAGAAAGATATGATTGACCCACAATCAGGTATGTACTGGCTCGAAGTCTATTCAAAATGTCCGGATGATGCTGTTGTTCTTGAGTATGTTAAGAGTGAGGATTTTCTTCTTACACTTAAAAATCAATTTACCATTCAAACCTTTGATGTGGAAGATCCGCTTTATCCTGATGATGACAATTACTTCTTAACTGAAGACAATCAATTACTAATCTCTTACCCTGAAGACTTCATTTTCGTTCAGGAACTTAAAGATCTTATTCGGAAATTGTATAGTGATCTCGGCGTTGAAAATGCTTATACATTTTTATTTAAAATGATTGTCGATTCTTATCAAATCATGGAAGAGAACAATTATCAGGAGAAAAAAGAGCGCTTAAGAGATTTTGGCTTTGTAGATTACTATGAGGCATTGGAATCTCAAGCACCTTTTCAATCCTTAGATCAGGTAAAAAGCTTTATCATTCAAAAAAAATCTGTCACAGGACATCTCGATTCTCAATCACTCAATCAAAGTCTCCATGCGAACTCTCTTGTGCCTTATCAGAGTGGCATGAATAGTATTAAGGAGGCCCTAGACAAGCTTGAGAGTGAAAACCGCGCTAAGTATTTGCATTTTAACTTTATCCGTTTGGTTAATGCTAAGATGACGCTCGAAGATGCTTTAAAAAATGGTACTCTTGCGATGTCTAAAGTGGGTCTTGAAACAAAACAGTGTTTAGAGTTAGGACATGATTTTGTAAAAAGTCAGATTGATAAAAATAAAAATGTTTTCTTGAATTTTGATTTTATGGATCTTCACAGAATAGGTGCGAGCTTAATCCATTTAAACAGAAAAAAAATAAAAAAAGCTCTCGCTCAAACCCCATTTGAAAAAGATGATTTGTCCTATTTCCTTGGAATGTACTGGAATTCTTTTCTCGAGAACACATTTGAAGATGTGACCAAATACAAATTCGACGGAAGCTCTAAAGCTCGTGAAATCAACGATCTTGACTCTTTTGAGCTTTGGACTAAAGCATGTGAGACTTTCATCACTGCCCAGCCTTTTGTGCTGTCTTTTTACAGTGTCCTTGCAAAATTAAAAGCTAGTGGTGTTCTCAACGATCAATTTTATCTCAATTATGAAGTTGATAACATAGATTTTGAGTCGATTATGATATCAAGCTTAATCAATTTTTCAGCTGGCCATTATCTCGATACAACGAATGGAAAAATGGGTGTCACAATCATTGAATTGAAAAAATTCTATTCTACATATTTTACAAAGCAAAATGATGAATATCTTATCAAGGGTGAGGAAGATCCTATTCTGAAAAAACTCATCGTCGAGTTTTTACAAAAGTTTGGCCTTGATACCATCCCAGCCTTTGAGAAATATATTTATCAAATCATGGTTGAGCAATTAAATGGATATGAAATTGATTCGATGGAAGAAGAAGAGTTTAAGCATATCGGTGGACCGATTTTGTTAAACTTCACTCAGAATTAACTGTTTTTATTGTTGAAATAGGAATCAAAAATTGCACTGATGGACTTTTGATACCCCGAATCGGGTCTTGAAAATAGGTTGAATAGTTTTTGTTTTGTTATTGAAGCTTCTTCTCTTGCCTTTTTGATCAGTACTTCACCTTGGTTATACTGAGTCGCAAAGGGAAGCTTGCTTGTGAGTAAGTTTTTAATTTTTGTCAGTCTAAGGGAGTCATTCGTTAAAAATGTTACTTGCTCGTGAGTGAGATCTTTTTTATGTGCTTTAAGTGTAACATTTTGATCTGATTGTCCTTCGATGAACTCATGGAAGCCACGTAAATCATCATCTTGGTTGTTGGAATGAGGTTTTTTTTTATCCATGTTTTTTGACCTTTGTTAATTTATCAAAAATCATTCTGTAAAAATTATTTTCTTTTTCAAGATTATAGATTTGTTTATGGATCTGGCCATAGCTTTGGATAGCCTCTTTGGCTTTTTGAGTGTCTGTATTTGATATCTCAACTTGAATGAGTTGATTTTTTTGGGCCAGATGAGATTCTTTAACGTTTAATTTTACATCTTTTTGATGAAAAAATTTGGGGAGATTTTTAATCTCATTAATCGATGGCATTTCCGTTATGGTCCTTTCATGGTCCATCGCTAAATAAACGGGATAAGGATAGTGATAAGAAAGTTGATAAGTCATATAAAAGTTTTCGATAATCCCAATACATTCTCTCTGTTGGTCGAGATTCAGTTTTTTAAGATTAATCACAACTGGTGACTTGAGATTCATTTCCTTGTTGAGCAGGTGGTGAAATCCGTCTACCTTATCTGGAAATACATCTATTTGTTTGTAAATGGGCAGAGTCATGCTTCTATTATTCCTAGGTTTTAAGAATCTGTCGTGGTTTAATTAATTGTACGCTATATCATTTTCTGGACTTTTCGGGTCGGTTATATGGACAAAGTGGCTTTTCCTTATGTCAATCTTCCAAAAGAGTTTACAGCTCTTTTGAAAAAAAATACTTCTCAACTGATCCATCCATCAGATGTGATGGTTCACCTTAGGTCTCAAAAGGCATTGTTCAATGTTTTAGAACATGCATTTTCTGAATTTGATGAAGGTCACGGTTTAGAAAAGATTTTTTTGGCACTTGGTTGGTCCAGTTTTAGAGATCGCCTGGCCAGTGTTTATGTTTATAAAACAATCTATGGTGATTTCCCTAAAAAGACGAATCTTACTTTGATTGAGGAAATGAAACTTTTTGAAGCAAGGTTCCTGGCCCATTCTGTTAATAGCTCCTCAAGAGTCTTTTTACTCTCGTTATATTTAAAAATGGCAAATTTGGAATTGCAGACCATTGAAAACAACCAGTTTTTTGAGCTTAAAATTCCATCAGAAGTGGATCAATTGCTCAATCTCTCTCAAGTGAAATCTGATAAAATTGATTGGCTGATTTTGATCGTTTACCATTTGCAATTAGGAATTGGAGAAAAGATGCTGACCAATTGTCTGATTAATGGAAAGAATTTCATCGAAATTTATGAACTGCTGTCGAAAAATGACAAAGAATTAATGAGTCGTAATTTATTGGCCTATGGGGCAAGTATTGAAGATTCAGAGTTGTTTCTTTTTGAAAAGGTTTAGGTAGGTATGTCTAAAAGCAAAGTCAGTGATTTACTCGACGAGATTGCCAAAAAATCGGGTATTTCAGAAGTTATTATAAATAACCTAGATAATGTTTACGTTGAAAAGGATGGAGAACTAATCCGTCTAGATGTGAAGTTCTCCCATGAAGATTTGGAAATTTTTTGCCAGGATATAGCAAACTCCAATCGAAAAGAATTTAATTCCCAATACCCAATCCTGGATGGAAATCTTAATGATGGAAGTCGGGTGAATTTAATTCATCAGGATTACACGAAAAGTTCACATGCCATAACGATTCGTCGTTATATGAAAAGTATCAAGACCTTCGATGGGTCTCCTGGTATTTTTGGTCTTTCCCCCAACTGGGTTTATTTCCTAAAAACTCTTGTTAAGGCGAGACTCAATGTTGTTGTTGCTGGTGGAACGGGGGTAGGGAAAACGACTTTTCTTAATCTCTTATTGCAGGAAATTCCTCATAAAGAACGGATCATCACGATTGAGGACACTCGTGAGTTACAATTTCATTTGCCGAATGTTGTAAGATTGGAAGCCCGACCTAGTCTTGGTCAACAAGCGGGTCTTTCTATCCGTGAGCTACTAAAAAATACACTTCGGATGCGGCCTGATCGAATTATTGTAGGTGAATGCAGAGGTGGCGAGGTGTTTGATCTGTTGCAGGCCATGAATACAGGTCATGAAGGATCTATGACTTCAGTTCATGCCAATTCACCAGGAGAATGTCTACTCAGACTTGAAAACCTTTATATGCTTTCAGGACACGATTTACCGCTCAAAGCACTTCGCTACCAAATCTCAACTGCGGTCGATTTTATTGTTCAATTACGTCGGGATAAAGATGGAAAACGAGTTCTTTCTCACGTGACTGAGATTTCAAATATGGAAGGTGAGAGAATTCTCACTCAAGAGTTGGGTACATTAAAAAATGGTGAGCTTAAATTTACTGGTCTAGTACCGAGTTGTTTTGAAAAATTACAAAAACATGGATTACCCAAAGATTTTTTCATAGGCACCTAAGGCGCCTATGAGCATTTTTCACTTTGAATAAGTTTAACCAATGTCCTGACGTTCTCTTCAGGTGTTTGAATGAGAACTCCGTGACCCAGACCTGCAGTCCAACGTTTAAAATCAAGGCCTCTGTCTCTTAGATCCTTATAATAAGTTGTCGCTTTTTTAATCATGAGTTCTTTAGGCAAATGAAGCCAAGCTGGGTCTAGATTTCCTTGAATAAAAACATGAGGTGGGAGAAGTTTCTGAATCTCTACCAGGTCACAACGCCAGTCAACACCGATGACGTCAATAACACTCATATCAAGTGATTTAATATGAGCCGCTTGAGTGTGTTTTGAATAATAAATAATTTTAGTTTTTGGAGACTTTTCTTTAAAAGCCTTTAGGAGTACCGAAATTTTAGGCACAATAAGTTCTTTATAGTCACTTGGACACAGCTCTCCTGCGGCGGTATCAAAGAGGGCGACGGCCTGGGCGCCGTTTTGTGCCTGCATAAGCATTTCTTCCAGAAGTTCAGGCATGAGCATTTTCGTAAAAGCTTCAAAGCGGCCATCAAAGAGGCCCTGTTTGGCAGAAACGAGATTCCCAGCGTGGGAGCCTTCAACGGCATATGTATAGAGTGTGAATGGCGCACCAACAAAACCCAATAAAGTGACATCTTTTGGTAAACGTTCTCGAAGAAGTTTACAAGCGTCCCCCTGAAATTGATAAAACTCTTTTCCTGGAGTCACTACTTTTAGCTTCTGAATGTCTTCTACTTTTTCGAGGTGCCATTCAAGCGTCGGCGGACCTGAGTGATACGAGAGGCCCATTCCTAGTTGCTCTAAAGGAAAAAGAAGATCAGAGAATAAAATAGCGGCGTTAAAACCAAAATCTTGAATTGGGCCCAAAGTGACTTCGCAGGCGAGTTCTGGGTTTTTACACATGGTCATGAAGTCCGAGTTCTTCTTGATGCCTTGATAGTGAGAGTGATAGCGACCTGCTTGTCGCATAAACCATACAGGGAGAAAATCTTTTCTATTTTCAAAAATATCCATTTTAATTTCCTTTAAGCTCTAATTTATATCCAATCCCTCTTACTGAAGTTATTTTAAGAACACCTTCAGGATCAGAATCGGACCATTTTCGAAGTTTCACGATATAATTATCAATTGTTCTGTTAGTGGGAAAGCTATCTTCACCCCAAATTGTTTCAATCATCTCATCTCGAGAAATGACTTCATTTTTTCTCTCGATTAAGAGTTCTAAAATAGCACATTCTTTTTGACCAAGAGATAGTAATTCACCTTGAGAATCCTGAACTTCAAATCGTTTTGGCCAAAAAAGTAGTTTTCCAAAGCGCATTTCATCAGGGTTACGCAGTGTAAATTCTCGAGATTTTAAAATTCGATCTAGTCTTAAAGTGAGCTCTTTCAGTTCAAAAGGTTTAGTGATGTAGTCTTCAGCACCTAATTCAAGTCCTTCAACTCTTAGGGCAGGATCATTTAAGGCCGTGCAGAAAAGTAACACACAGTCTTTGCGCTCACGCCTAAATTCTCGAGCGAGGTCAATCCCAGAACCATCTGGTAGACCAATGTCTAAAATTGCGATAGTGGGAGATAGAGATTTGAATTTGCCTCTTGCCTCAGTACAATTGGTGGCAAGTTCAACATGAAATTTTTTAGCACGAAGATAATCTCTTAGGGTTTGTCCTAGATTTGGCTCATCTTCAACTAAAAGAAGGGGAAGATTAG
>CANFNX010000038.1 GCA_947448495.1 Bacteriovoracaceae bacterium
GAGTGACCAAGAACTTGAGATACAGTCACGGCCTTATTGGCCAGAATGGGTTTGAGTTGCTCAAACAGCATAAGCGAGTGCGCGACAATGGCCGGTTGAGTATTTTCTGTTAGTTTCAGACTTTCTGCAGGTCCCTCGAGCATGATTCGCTTCAGATTGTAGCCTGTGGCTTCATTCGCTCTTTCAAAGAAATGAGTATCGATAAAATCTTTACCCATACCTACATATTGAGTTCCCTGACCGGGAAATACGATCGTAATTTTCATTTATTTCTCCTAGTATTTAAGGAAAACTGCTCCAGCAGTCAGACCAGCACCAAAAGCGGCCATGAGTAAGTTGTCACCGCGCTTGATTTTTCCGGATCGAATTGATTCATCGAGGGCAATTGGGACAGTTGCTGAAGAAGTATTGGCATAGCGATCGACATTTATAATGACTTTTTCTGCTGGAAAACCAAAGCGATTTCCTACGGCCTCTATAATTCTAAGATTCGCTTGATGGGGAATAAACCAATCAACGTCTGCCATCGTTTTTCCCGAGTCATGAATAACTTTTTCACTTTGTGCTGCCATAGTTTTTACAGCAGCTTTATAAACTTCTTGGCCATTCATGCTGACCCAGTTTTCGCCCTTATCAAGAACTTCGTGAGTAATGCGCTTGACTGCTCCACCGGCAGGCAATTGAAGATGTTCTCTTTTTGTTGAGTCGGATGTTAAGACTGTGGAATATATTTTTGATTCTTCGTTCTCTGAGGCTCGTCCGAGGATGGCCACGCCACATCCATCTCCAAATAATATACAAGTATTGCGATCATCCCAATTGTTAAAGGAGCTCGTCATTTCACTTCCTACAACAAGAATATGTTTATACAGGCCGGTTTTGATCATGGCATCTGCCATTGGGAGTGTATACATCCATCCCGTGCATGCAGCATTCACATCAAGGCAGCCACATCCATTGGTTATGCCAAGCTTGTGCTGAAGCATGCTCGCCGAATTCGGAAAAAATTGATCTGGAATCGTTGCTGAAAATAAAATTAAGTCAATGTCGTTAGGTGTGAGATTGGCCATTTCAAGTGCTCTTTCGGTTGCGACTTTAGCCATTCCACTTGGAGACTCGTCTTTAGAGGGATCTGCAATTCTCCTCTCGTGAATACCTGTTCTTTCAACAATCCACTGGTGGTTTGTGTCAACTCTTTTGGCAATATCATCATTAGTGAGAATTTTATCAGGAAGGTAGCTGCCGGTACCGAGGATTTTAGTGTTGAACTTCATATACATCCCTCAGAAACAAAAAAGCCTTCTTGCGAAGGCTTTTTTGATTTAACTTTATTTTTTTGATTAAGCTTCAGCTGTTTGATCAGCTTTAACTTTAATCTCAATAACTTGTTTGCCTTTATAATGGCCGCAAGTCGGACAAACATGGTGAGGAAGAACAGAGTCACCACAATTAGGGCAAGACTGAGGAAATTTTCTGTAAAGTTTATGATGTTGACCAGCACGTCTTAAGCCTTTACGCGAAACGCTGGTTCTTTTCTTAGGTACTGCCACAAATGCCTCCGATATTACTCAAAATACTATATATTTATGTTTCGTAAAAATGAGGTTCTATTTCTATTATAGAATTATCCTCTTGCCAAGCCCAAAATTTCCTAACCTCTTGGAGGGTTTCTCCAGTCAACGCCGAGAAGTTTTGCGTCCGCGTCAAGTACAGGATATTGATTATAATTTAGGAAAATTTGCTCATGGATCATTTCTTGGAAATCCACTGTTCTTTTGGTGTAAAAATAGATTTCATAGGTGTCATTTTCTATCCACGTTTCATCTAGGCCATCAAATAATTCAGTTTTTGCCATGCTTTCATCGATAAAACTTACTTTGAAGGGAACGTTTAGCTGAACCTTCATGGGTTTTAAAGTTCTCACGCATTCAGTCGCATATTCTGCTTCAATATTTCCGTTTACGATTAAGTATTCACCGTACTCAATTTTGTTTTTTTTCTCGATTTCACCACTGATGTATAGGGAAGTTTCCTTTAAGTAGGCTTCAGGAGTTTTATCTGTGGCATGCTCATTCATCTCTAATAGCATGTCTTTTACCCAGTCCGTTTCTTGGTCAAACTCGAATTCATAGATGGTATTTGCAGGGATTTTTATTAAGTTGATTTGGGCAGCAACTTTATTGTCATGTTTTTGCATAAGAGTGGCCTTTCATTGTAAAGTTCAGACTTAATAGTAGAGATTTCTCGATCTGAGAAGAAATAAGGTGTTGGGGTTATGCGTCGTAAAGTTCTTATTGCTGGGGTTAGTGGCGCCGGAAAGACTACTCTTTTAGGCCGTTTAAGAGAATCTTCCCCGCAAGATTGGGGAACATTTGAAGATTTGGATCAATTAATCTTAAAAAATCATGGAAAGGGCTGTAAGGATTTGGCTGCACTTATTGAAAAGGTTGGCTGGGAAACTTTTCGTCTTTGGGCGCGGCAAGCTTTGGAAGGTTGGCTCAAGGAAGAGGAGAATGGGGTTCTCGCGTTGGGGGGTGGGGCACTTTCTCCACTTGTCTGGCAACTCTATGGTCACAGTCGAAAGCTTAAATTTTGTTTTTTGCAGGTTCCTTTTGAGGTGGCCTGGTCGAGACTCATTGGTTCTTTGACCGAAACTCGTCCGTTAGTGCTCCAAGGTCAATTTAAAATGCGGCAGTTATTTGAAGAAAGAGAGGCCATCTTTACTCAGATTTCTTGGAGGTTAGACGGTACAAAGGATTCAAGTGCGCTAGCAAAAGAGTTTTGGAAAGAGCTTGAGTGACAAGCTGCGTTTAGTCGCCCCCCAAAATAGTCCTAAAACTTTACATGCGTAAGACGGCTAAGATACCATTGACTGAAAGTATCATTAGGTCGGGAGGACCGTATGCAGACCACCAATCATGGAACAGATTTATCAGTGGCTATTTTGATGGAAGATTTGGCATCGGCCAAAGAAATTGCTTCCGCCTTAAGACAACACAATATTTTCTCTCAGCTTTTTCAAAACTTAGATGAGTTCTGGGTTGCAGTAAACATTCAGACCCCAGATCTTGTGATTGTTGATGTCACGAAAATGAGTCAGGGAAGTGTTCAGTTTAGGCAGCATCCTAAAGTTCTGAATAACACTTTAAGTTATGTGTTCTACTCAAAAGATACAACGAAAGTTCTTCTCCAATCGACATATGGTCTAAAACCATTTGGCTACATTCATAGCGATTCCTCCTTAAATTTTCAGATTATGAGTTTGGTAGAAAGAAAAGTTGATTCAATTAAGCACCTTCAGCACATGAAAGAAATGGAGCTTAGGATTCAGAGGCTACAAATGAGATCACAAAGACTCATTTCAGATAGAAGTTCTGCAGAAGAATTCAGAGCAAACTTTGAGTTCATTAAAAACTTTTGTTCAGATGTGGAAATGTCTGCTCTACATCAGGATTTCTCCAAAGTGTTACTAACAAAGTTAGATTCTTGGGAAGCTATTGATGGGTACGGAATTTATGAGCTCAATCAAAGTGGACAAAAGCTCGTTGCCCCTGATTTGTCTCGGAAAAAATTTCATCCTTTTCCATCATTATGGTTAGGTCAAACAAATCTTCATGGTATTGAAACATTCGCTCAGGAAATGGCCCAACAAGTGGCCAATGATTTATTCGAATTAGAGCCCATAATGTTGAAAATTCATGCGGGTAATAACTTACCGGATATGATCATTTTTGCTTCTTTTAAAGAAGAGCGAATGGTGAATTTTCCATGGGATGTTTTTGAATCCCTCTTAAGTTCAAGTTTGAGAAGAATAAAACTCCATCAGCAACTCCCTCAGTATTCTTCGCAATTCTCTCCAATGTGGGAAGCTCTCGATTCAATGGATAAACTGCAGAAAACATCGACAGACACCGACACTCGAATTCTCTGCCTAAGTCTTATTCCTCTCATAAATGTCATTAAGAAGAGGAACCAGAATAAATTTTACTGGTCTGCATTTTTTAACGATTTTTTTATCCAGCTGTCTGGTCGTCTTAGTAAATCAACAAAACTATCATTATTTGGTCCTTGGCATGTTATGTTTTTTATTCCGAAAGAGGAACTAGAGGCAGAATTTCAAATGCTTCAGACTTTCATAAGACAATTTGGCTTTTGGAAATTTTTTGAAGATAACAATCAGATTCTTTCTGAAGAAATGCTCCCTACACTGAAGCTCATTCCTGCTTCCTCAGCGCATTATTTGAAGATCTTTGATAAAGAGTTTGAGGAAAATTCGACCCATGAAGAAACAAAGAGGTTGATGAGTATGACGAAAATTGAGAGTAAAAGACTTTCACTTTAATGAGACACTCTACCTACCTGGAGGTGAACTTAGGTTACCTCCAGGATAATTTCAATTTAGTTGCGAAGAAATCCAAAGCGAAGATTTTGCCTATGGTAAAGGCAGATGCCTACGGCAATGGAATAATTGCTATTTCCAAAACTCTTGTTGAAGACTGCGGAGTATCTACTCTTGGCTGCGCCAGTCTAGGCGAAGCCATTTCCCTGTATAATTCTTGCCCCGATTTAGAAACAGAGATGATCGTTTTTTCTGATACTGAAATTACAAACACTGATTTTAATTCGGCTTATCTCAATGAATCCATTTTCCCAGTGCTTCACCAGGTATCAGATGTGAATTATGTTCTTACAAATTCAAATTTCAAAAAACTTCCGCTTATTTTAAAAATCAATACAGGCATGAATAGGCTTGGAATAAATTTAAATGAACTAGAGCAACTAGCTCCAAAATTGAAAGGAAGAGGCGTTAAGCATCTCATGACTCATTTTGCCTGTTCTTACTATCCTTTGAAGGCAGGTGACAAAACTCATAGGCAGATGGAAGAGTTTCATAAAGCCTTGAGAATATTGAAGGATGCTGGAGTAGAAGTCGAGGAGACATCGGTTGCCAATTCAGGAGCCATTGAACAATCTTTTGGACTTGATGAAACATTTATTCGCCCTGGTCTCATGCTTTACGGCCCCCCAAGTGTGGAGCCTCAGATTTGGAGCGGGCACCAAATTTCTAAATTTGTAACAAAAATTATTAAAACGTTTGAAGTGAAGAAAGGGACCCCTGTTGGATATGGAATTAATGTTGCCGGCGAAGATGGTTTTCTCGTTATTATACCAGTCGGCTATGCGGACCTTAGTGTAACAACTCTGAGTGGAACTGTATTAACTGTGAATGGGCATAAAGCGAAGATATTCGGACGTGTTAACATGGACATGTGCTTCCTCATGTTCGATCGATCCGCAACTGGGAAGCTTAAAGTCGGTGACACTGTTGAGTTATGGGGACATGATAATAGAGTCATTTCAGATTTAGCGACTCAAATGAAAACGATTCCCTATCACCTGATGTGTGCTGTCACCAATCGAATCCCACGAGTGTATAAGGTAAAGTCATAATAATGAAATTAATGATTGAAAAAAGAATTGAAGCTCTTGGTGTGTACGTTCTCGATGTTTTAGAAGGTCTAGGTGAGTTTACCAATTTTACCTTTAAAACAATGTTTTGGACTTTCAGGCCACCTTATAGATTCAAATTACTTTTTGAACAAATTTATTTCATTGGTAATAAATCCGTTTTTATCATCTTTCTCACCTCATCTTTTACTGGAGCCGTTTTTGCGTATCAAATTTATGTAGGGATGAAAGTTATCAATGCTGATTCTTTTATTGGACCTTTGGTGACAATAGCTCTTTCAAAAGAACTCGCGCCCGTTCTTTCGGGACTTGTTGTCGCTGGTCGGTGTGGAGCGGCCATGGCCGCTCAAATTGGCTCCATGAAAGTGACTGAGCAGATTGATGCTCTTGAGGTAATGGGAATTAATAGTTATCAGTACCTTGCTGTTCCACGCATATTAGGTGCAACATTTAGTTTGCCTTTATTATCGGCAATCTTTTTAATGATTGGATATGGTGGTGCCTGGCTCATTGGCACTAAAGTTTTACTTATTGATGAAGTAACATTTTCTTCAAAGATAAGTGACTTCATGGAATTAGGAATGGTTACAGAGGGGATTATTAAGGCAACGGTCTTTGGATTCCTGATTGGTGTCATAGGAACTTACCAAGGATTCAATGTTACCGGTGGAGCCGAGGGTGTAGGCAAGGGAACAAATATGGCCGTTGTCTGGGGTATGATCACTGTACTCGTGGTCGATTTCTTTTTAACTAGTTTTTTAACGAAGATTTTATGAGCGATTACTCTATTGAATTTAAAAATTTAGTAAAAATTTTTGGTCAGTCGACTATTTTAGATAATTTAAACTTTGGCATACACAAAAATAAAATCACAACAATTCTTGGTTTTTCTGGTGCAGGTAAAACGACTTTGATGAAACACATCCTAGGCCTCACTATGCCGACTTCTGGAGACGTTTTAGTTCTTGGAACTGCAATTAATCATTTGGATGAATTGGCCCTAAGAGAGTTCCGAAGAAATTTTGGGATGGTTTTTCAGTACGCTGCCCTTTTTGATTTTCTGACATCGTTTGAAAATGTGGCATTCCCCTTAAGGGAATTCACAAAGATGAGTGAAGAGCAAATTCAGGAGAAAGTTTTAAAGTTGTTAGATTCCGTCGGGATTAGTCGAGAGGCTGCCTATCGATTACCTTCAGAACTTTCTGGTGGAATGAGAAAAAGAGTCGGACTTGCAAGGGGACTTGCTCTCGATCCACATATCATGCTTTATGATGAGCCGACCTCTGGATTAGATCCCATAACGACTCATATGGTTTATGACCTAATGAGGGATACTCATTACAACAACGTTCATCATGGTTTTACTTCAGTCATTATATCTCATGATATTCATGCCACTCTGAAATACTCAGACTATATCGTCTTTATGGAGAAGGGGAGAGTAGTAGAGCATTTAGATGTGGAAAGTTTCAAAAAATCGGAAAATCCTGTCATTAGAAGATTCCTTGAGTTATAGCCGAAATCGCTTATCATAAATTTAATAACCGATTGTACGTGTTACGAATTTTGATGGAGTAAAATTCTTGAACCCACTGAAAGTAGGATTACTAACTCTTGCGGCCATGGCCAGCGTTGTTGTGATGTCTTTGAAAATTACATCCAACAAATCTGGTTTTGGAGAGTACGTAACGTACAAGACTATTCTTGATGATGCCTCTGGTATTTTCGAAAAGTCATCTATTAAAGTCGCTGGTATTAATGCCGGTCGAATTAAAAAGATTCAACTCAATGGTTCTCAAGGTGCACTTGTCACGTTCGAGATGCTTGAAGAGGTGAAGCTCACAGACAAGTCTCGACTTAAAATCAAAAGTGTAGGTTTTTTAGGTGATAAATATCTTGATATTATACTTGGTGACCAATCTGGCGAAAGGCTTCCCCCTAACTCGATGATTAGATCGGAAGGTGGTCAAGGATTTGAAGAGCTGGGTAAAGATGCGGGTGAAGTTTTAAAAGAAGTAAAAGAAATTGCCAAGACTATCAAAGAAGCCCTGAGAGATGAGCAGGGTAAAAACATGGTCAAAGAAATTATTGCGAATATTCATGACATCACAGGAAGTCTAAAGCGTCTTAGTTCAGGTAATGAAGATAAAATCAATCAAATTGTAGATGATGTTAGAGCAATATCTGAGCAACTTGCTTTTGAGACTGATCGGTATCAAAAAGATTCACTCATGGGTGATTTGTCAAAGATTGGTCCTATCCTAGACAAAGCGGACTCTGCTGTTAGTGATTTAAAAATTATTATCGCTGATCTCAAGGATGGTAAGGGGACAGTTGGAAAGTTGTTGAGGGATGATGCAGTGGTTGATCAAGTTTCACAAACTCTTTCCAGTGTGAATCGTTTGGTGAATCGTATTAATAATATTGAAGCGGATATTGGTCTTTCCACTGGGGCAAATACGCGAACTGGAACTGATACTCGTTTTGATATGGATATATATCCAGCACCAGAGAGATTCTTCCGCCTTGGTATTGTCACCAATGAATTTGGTCCGCAAAATCAACGAGAAAGTGATACTTATACAACTGTTAACGACGGTACGACGACACATACCAATACGAGGAAAATAGATCATTCTAACTTTAAATTTAATTTTCAAATTGGTCGTAGAATTCAAAGATTTGGCTTACGTGCGGGTTTAATAGAATCAACTGGTGGCGTAGGATTGGATTATTTCTTTCCAGACTGGGGAATTCGAACAGGAGTGGAGCTTTTTGACTATCAAAAAGAAGCTGGACCAAACCTAAGAGTGATTGGAGAGTTTAAACTTTGGAACGTACTTTTTGCAAGGATTGCTGGAGAGGACCTTGTTTCAAAATCAGGTGCTCAGAGTGCAACTTTCTCACTTGGCTTAAGGTTTAGTGATCAAGACTTAGCTGCCCTTGTTGGAATCTTTGCAAGGTAATTTATGGATAAGAAGTGGCTAATCAGAACGAGATCAAATCATATTTTGGGGCCAGTCTCTAAAGAAAAAGTCATGGAGCTCTATAAGAATGGCTCTATAAAATCCGATGATGAAATATGTAGTGGCAATGGCTATTGGTTCTTTATAAGAGAAACTGAACTAGTTGAAAAATATCTTACGGGCTCATTTTCTCAGTCATTTAATCCTATAAGCGAAGCGAAAGATGTTATCACCTCGTCAGCACCTGATGAGAATTTAGATAATGGTAAGGATGACATCACCTTGGTTGGTGGAATCAATTTGAGCGATTTAAAAAAAGAAACAGGAGAAGTTTCAGACTCATTGTCTATCAAGAAGAATGAGGTTGTTGACGACATGACAGAATTAGAGGTTCCGGAGATACCTGGGAAAAGAAAAGTTGTTGAACTTCCTGAATCAACAAAAAAAAAAACTAATCTAGAATCAAAAAACAAGTCGTCCTCTCCGTCATCAATCAAGAAAACATCACAAAAATCTCAAAATTTTCTAACGTATATTGGAATGATCATTTTCATCGTTCTTTTTTTAGCGATCTATTTTAGAAAAACCATTATGAAGTCATTCTTTTCGCAAATGAGATTAGAACAAGTGATCAATTCTTCATTGATTGAAATCGCATATGCACAGGATGATTTAGCTGCTCAAAAAAAAAACTTTTAAATTCCAACACAACAATTGATCAAATCGTTTTTAAGCCTCAAGTCGGTATTGAGGGATTTAGAGTGATCAGTACTTTTGAGATTGATGATATCACTTGCCAGAAATTAGAAACCCCTGTTTATCAGTTGGCCCTGATTTTGTATCCTGCCGAGCTTGCCAATGAAAAATTTTTGATCAAAGTGAGAAACTGTATCGTTAAGCTAAATGAAGGTCATCCACTCAAAAAGTGGATGACCTATCTCTCAAAACGGGAGAAGCCAACAGCAGAACAGCAGAAAAAAATTGATTTTCTCGAAGAATTACTGCTCTCTCCATTTAATTTGATTACGGATCATAAAACGAAAAAGAAAGTTATCGAGTTGATAGGAGAAATGACAGGGCAAACTAATGTCGAAAGACTTCTAAGATCTTATCTCTACTTATTGATTGGAAATATTACTCATTCAGACAACATCTTGAAAAATCTCATGTCAGAATCTCCTCGACAGTTTTATCAATGGTATGAGTTGCATGGTTCTATTTTTCATAAAGTTGCTATTTCTCACTTGGATGATATTCTAAAAAAAATGGCAAGGCACCCAGCTGATCGCTTAGTTTTCAACTTGTTTGGAATGTATTTAAGTATCTATACTAATCGGGAAGATTTAAAAGAGCTACTTAATGAAATCCGAGATGATGATTTTACAAATAAATTGTCACTCTCGTATACTGAACGGATTGCCCCTGAACTTGTTTTTATTGCACAATTAATTCGCTTGGAAAATAAGGCTCGCATTCATAAATTAAGAATGAACAAATTTACATTTGAGATGCAGGGATATTGGATTTGGCCTTTCCTAGATGTTGAACTTCTATTGGATGAAAGAATGATTGAACAGCTTAAAAAACTTGCTGAAGCTGACCCTGTCTGGGCTTCATTTATTTTAGATAACGAAAAAATTTCTGATTTATATTTATCAAGGGGAGGAAAGTCATTAACAAAAAGTCGAGGGGAACTCCGTGAACTTTTAAAAAATGAAGGTGATTTCATGCTTACTCTTTATAAACTTATCGAATTTGGCGATATTGACTCTCGATTAGTCCATGATGTAGAAGCTTTTTTGATGAAAGATTTTTCTCTTTAATGTTTAAAGATTACGCCCAACCTGATTTTTATAGGTTCAATTCCGATTCAATCGCCCTTATTAATTGGTTTCAACAGAATTATTCTACTCCTGGAAATATTTTGGACTTAGGAGCCGGATGTGGGATTATAGGAATTGAGATTGCACGATCACTTCAATCAGCTGAGTTAGTAATGGTGGAGGCTCAACTAGAATTTATGTATTCACTCAAAAAGAATGCAGAAGCTTTTTTACCTCTTTCATTAACCTATCAAATCTTGCATTGTACTTTTTCTCAAACGCCAGAAGAAAAGAAATTTAAGTATATCTTCATTAATCCACCTTACTATCTTCCGGGAGAAGGTGAAGTCTCTGAAAATATTCATCGTCGAATTTCGAGGACGTTCGTTATTGATGATTGGAATATTCTAATCGCAAAAGTTCAAAAGCTACTTGATGTAAATGGGAAATGTTTTATCGTCATCCACAAAAGCTCAAGACTTGTTGATAAAATCCATCGGATTGTTAGAGAGTTTCAGTTGATATTAGAGATTCACGAACTGCTTAAAGTGTTTGTTTTAGAGATTTCTAGTTTGAATATAGATTGAAATGAGATCTTTTTTTAATTCTTCGTCTTCGACATCGGAGAATGTTTTTTCTGCTTCCGCTTTAATCAATTTATATTTGGGATTTTGAGGGTGAAGCTTGGTCACCAGAGGAGTTGTGTCAGGGGCCCCTGTGTTTTTTATTAAATTAAAAAATACTTCATTAGTTTGAAATACAATCTTTTTTATAATTGGTGCGAGGTGAGGAAAAAAACGAAATATTTCTATTTTAATGGGCTCAGTTAAAAAAGATAATTCATGTGAATAGCTAGAATGCTTTGTAACAATGAACAAGGAATCATTCTTAATTTTTAGCGGAGATGTTACCGTGCACAACTTGGTCCCTACTATCTCAGGCCATTTTTCAATAAGATCTAAAAAATCGAAGGTTGAATAAAATGCCGACAGTTCATCGCGCTTAATGTCATGAGACTCTAAGCGGTCTAACTCTTTGTAATTTAGTCCTTTAAAAGATATTTTTTTGAACATCTATCAACCAGTAACCTAGCTGTATTGACTTGTCCATGATATGAGTAATTATGCGCTGGATAATAGTCTATTTTTTTCTCCTCAGTGGTTGTACCGGTTATCGGTACACGCAACAGGATAATCCGTTATCACAATACGGAATTAACAAACTTTCTGTCCCAATGTTTTTCAATTATTCCAATCAACCGGAAGTTTCTGGAAATTTTACGCGAGAGACATTTAGATTACTTACAAGTTTCAGAGGTCTTAAGCTGAATTCTGGATATGATCCGGATTCGGACGCCATTTTAATCGGTATTATCAAGTCCCCTGACAAGGTTTATCTTACCTTGAGACCCAACAATCTCAGGGTGGCGCAGAAACGTGCTGGGAATGCTATTGGTAATAAACGTCAGAATTTCTATATCCCTGGGATAACAGAAATTTCTCTTTTTCTACAAATCATAGTTATTAAAAAACCGACAAATGAAGAATTAACACTACTTAAGTCTGGTCTAGGTGAACAGGTGCAGCTTTCCTCGCGAATAATATTCAATGAAACGATTCCTCTACGTTCTCAATTCGCTCGAGAAGTTTTTGATAACGGGCCGACTTCAGATGCGACGAGTGTTACAGCGACTCAGAATGCTGGACTTCAGCGAAAGGCAATCAAAACATTGTCTGAACAAGCTGCTATTTCTGTTAGAGATTTAATTCTGTATGCATTCTAAATGGCAAATTTGGGATTTCTTTTCATCTTACCCAAGGGATACCTTGGCAAACGCATCTGGTGTAATGGCGATTAATACGTTTGATCCTATTTGCCTAAAAATGGTTAAAGATTTTCTCCTGAAAAGTGCTGGTAATAGAATCATTCATCATAAGATTGCCTCAGAAGTAACCAAAAGTTGGATTGAAGAAGAATTTCAGACATTAAGTTTGTTTGGTGGGGCGGACTCTTTTGTCATCCATCAAGGGCAGGATTTAAAAACTGAATCGATTGAAGTTTTACTGGGCCTCAATTTGACTGATCGATTTTTATTCGTATGTTTTGATACTGAAGGAGCGGGATGGAAAAAACTAACAAAAGATGGTTCTATCCCAACGTTAGTAGTGGAGGCACCTCGTTTTTGGGAGATCAATAAGCTTTTAGATTTTGTATCAACTTATCTCAGACTCCCACTTTCTTATGAAGCCAAAAATTGGATGCTTGATGCTCTGGAGAATACGCTCGGAGCATTTTATAATGCTTGTGTTTTACTCAAATTAAATAATCCAGATACAAAAGAAATTTCAGTTACAGACGTTAAAAGTTTGTTAACCCTTGATCGATTGGATCAATTTGCCATGGCATCAAATTTTTCTCGAAAAAAATTCAGTGATTTCTTTGAAAGAATAATTCTCTTAGAGGGTAATTTTGAAAAGATGAGAAGCTTGTTCAATTTTATGCAGTCTCATTTGATAAAAATGATGGACACGAGCTATTTGGCCCAAAAAAATCGGCTGACTCAATATGATAAGGAAATTCAAGGCAGTTCTAAGCTTTGGACCTCAGAACAATTGCGTTCTGAAATTGAGCGGTTTAATGAGTGGGAGATTCTGAGCAAGAAAAAAGACACACTTCTTTGGTTTGAAATCCATTTGGCTTATTTAAGATCGATAAGGGCCATCACTTGAGAAATTACATTTTTCTTTTTGTTATACTCACTTTGTCATACTCCGTATTGGCTCAAGATCAATATGTCGTCAGGTTACAAGAACAAGGGATTTCAAAGTTAATACGGATGGGACTTAGAAATAAGCTTGGTGAAAAATATTCAAAAAATATTGTAGTTCCTAAAAACAGATATCAATTTACGGTAAAAAAAGAAGACCTTGCTACAAATCCCATTATCAGTGTCCTTTCAGAGGTTACAGATATTCGGCTAGATAAAGATTTTGATTACTACCTGCGCACCTCTGAACTAAATGTGACCGCTTCACTTCGACCAGAAAGTCTGATCACCTCAATCACTGGCTCAAAATCTCAAGGCATCAATATTCAAATTTCATTTGAACTTTCTCAATTTAAAATTAAGTCGGAAGGACTTAGCCTTTGTGAGGATATAGGGGTTAAACCACTAAGTTGCGGTAATGGGCTTAAAGTGAGTGCTACAAATTTAATGGTAAGTACCCACCGGAGACCAGTTAAAATTAAGGCGAATCTAAAACTTATATTTAAAAATGATTTTATCAAAATTCAATTGGACCAAGTCACATCTAATCTTGGTCAAGCGAAAGGTCCATTAATCGACCTCACTTTTGGGGATTTGACGATACCACCTGTTTCGATTGTGATTAATGGGCAAGAGACAGAGCTCGATACGAGTCATATAAAGGAGCAGATCCTGTCCAAAAAGGCTTTCTTAGGACAAAAGCTTTTAGATTTTTCTGCTGATTTTATTGCTCATGATTTGGCGAACATCATTAATGACTTTTTAAAAACAAAGCATATTGGAACTGATGTCGATATCTATCATCACGGCTTTGGTTTTTTTTCTGATTATCCTTTTGAGGATGTGAGTTTAAAAGAGCCTTCGGATATTTTAAAAATTCTTTTGGATCAAATCCAGCGCATGATCAAAAAAGCCAGTGTTGGTCTAAAATTAAAAGATATAAGTCTCCCAGAAAAAAGACACTTGGAATTTTCAGGTAGCTTAAAGTTTGTCTTAAATGATTCTACAGTCCATGTCGGTTCGACTATTGGCAATTCAGACACTGAGCTATCGAACATCAATCTTTCCAAATATAATAGTGAACTTAACCTGGCAATTTCTGAGCCTTTACTCAATGGTGCTCTGGATTTAATCAATTCGACTGGCCTTTTTCATGAGGCTTTTGATGCTATTGCAAAAGAAAAATCTATTTCATTAAAAAACTTAAAGGTTCATTTCTCGGGAGAGAGAAAACTCAAACTTGTAGCGAATATTGAAATAGATCTTAAGAAATTGAGAACATCATTTTGGAGGGATCCGGAGTCATGGGCGGAAACGGAGATCGGTATTTGGTTAGAAAGAAATAACAACAATAGCGTTATTTATTTCCCTTTAGAGTTTACGTTATCTCCTGAAATTAAAGGGCAAAATGAAGGTCAAAAAAACGACCTTTCTCTCAAGATGGACTCTGTTTTCTCGGAGGAGGAGCTCATAAATACTTATGGCTATCCGTCTAATGTTAAACAGATGTTTCAAGTAGTAAGAAAAGGTGTGCTGACGAAATTACATCTCCAGTTTGATAAGCTTTCGGGAAAAGTGTTTATATTAGATTTACAGAAAATATTTTCTCAAAATAAAATCCAACTTATCCCACGCCAAATTGATTTTGATCAGTCTTCCTATGTCGTTTTGGGCTTTGATTTTGACGACATCAGATAACTATATTTCTATGGATTTTCAGCGTAGTCAGCAGGATTTCGAGAAAAGTTTTTTGCTGCAGATATCATATCTCTCAAACTTATGCCCGCGACATAATTGCCAAAAATGGCCAGATTTTGTTCCTTACTTGCCAGCTGATGTAACTTCTTTATCGCTAAAAAAAGCTGTAAATCATAGACGGGTAGGGCTTTATCCCAGAAGGTTGTTTCAATATGTTCAATATCATCTTGGGTTATTTCATTACTTAATTGCAGAATGTCTTCCACAATTTCTTTCCTCCCGACCTCTTGGTGGCCGATAAAAGTGTAAGATGAAATATTTGGATTATTAGCGGGAAAAATAGCTTTGTTGTTTAATATACCAATTGAATGAAAACCTGAGTTGAGAGGGATTACAGTTCCAAATGATTTGTTAAGTGATTTGATTTCTCTCTTTAGAAATACTGTTGTTGAACTTAGTTGTTTGTATTTAATTCTTTCAAGCTCAGCACTCAACTCTGGCCGTGCTTCTTTAAGTAGCTCCGCTGCACTTTGGGCATCAGTACAAATGACTGTGTTCCCTTTGAGCTTGGTTGGCTCTTTAGAATTGAGCTTAATGTCCTTTTTTAATATTTCGGCAAGACGATTAATAATTGTTTGCATTCCACCTTCGAAAGACACAGAACCACTCGTTTCAAGCTTGGGCTGAGACTTATAGTGCTTCATAAGCATTCTAATAAACGCCCAGTAAGAATCGAGTTGTGCTCTTTTTCCGACTTGAGGGAAAATGGATTTAAAATGAAGCTTCTCCGCAGTTTCAGCGTAAAGACCACCCAAAGCCGGCGAGACATAGTTTTTCAGATTTTCCTCACCTATTAGTGGCTCGAAAAAGTCTGCAACAGTTAGTCCGTCCGAAATAAGTGGTGGTTTCTTATATGCGTTGAGTGCAATTTTAGTAAAAAGTTTAATTTGAAATGGTCTACGTGGCTTTCCCTTAAGCAGAATAAGGCGTTTTAATTTCTTGGTCGCAATGATTGGTTCGAGTTTTAACTCTCTTATAAGCTCTATGCCATCTTGATTTAAAAAAAGTGCATTGGCAGCTTTTTCGGCCAGTCCGTGAGCCGTTTTCTTTGTTTGGATTTTTCCACCAACTTTATTTGATTTTTCGTAAATGGTAACACTGTAGCCTTGGTCTTTGAGATAATAGCCCAGAATCAAACCAGAAAAACCGGCTCCCCAAATATTTACGTGTCTATCTTCAGGATTTAACCTTCCAATAATTCTTTTCATTGCTTAGTTATTTTTTAGGAATTCCTGAAGTTCACCTGATTTGAACATTTCTGTCACAATATCGTTACCACCGATTAATTGGCCATTTATGTACAGTTGTGGATAAGTTGGCCAGTTTGAGTAATCTTTTAGGCCCTGTCTTATGTCTTGATCGTTTAGAATGTTGAACGTTTTGAATGAAACACCGAGGTTTTTCAAGATTGAAACCGTATTAGCAGAAAAACCGCACATCGGCATTTGAGCATTTCCTTTCATAAAAAGAACGACTTTAGAACTTTTTAGAAGAGATTCTATTTGGGACTTAACATTCTGGCTTTTGTCCGTTGTTTCAATTTCAGAAATTTCAGAATTGAGTATATTAAATGATGACATTGTTTATCCTTGTTCAGTTTGTTGATATTTTGCATTGGTAAAAGTGGTTAGTTTTACGGCATGGATTCTATTTTTAAGTTCATCTTTAAGAAGATTCATAAGAATCTGATGTTGTTGAAAAAGAAGTTTGCCTTCAAAAACATCAGATACAACAGTGATTGCGAGGTGATCTTTGGTCCCAGTCATATCTTCCACGATGACCATGGCATCCGGAATGCCATTCTTAATGATATCTTCAACAAATTGAAATTCTCCACTCACAATGACTCCTTTGGAATTACGGCCCAGAAGCTTGTAACAAAAGTGAGAATTCTCATGGTAAGAGTTGTCCATCCCAGCATTCTATGGCGTGGACGAATAGTGAGTTCTCCTGCCAGTAATTTTCGACCTGATTGAATCATAAAGATATAAAGTACAACAGTTGCCACAGCAATAGAGACATGGATATTTAAGGCAGTTGTGTTACTAAGTGCCTTAGAAGCCTTTACAATCGCCGAGCGACTTAGCTCAATTTGTAATATTAAGACAACATCCCAGATCATAGCAGCGCTCATCAACTTTATATGTTTTGTCCGTTGACGCCGAAAATAAACCCCTATGAGCATGATAAGAAGTATGCAAAAGGACTGTACCTGCATAAGCATCGCTTCCATGAAATCCCTTTTAAAAATGATTTAATGCAAGCTAGCATAATTGACGAAAGTCTGCACTTTAAATTATCTTAGACCGCTCTATTGTCACTTTGCGCAAAGGTCGAATTTCATGGGATTAGGCACCTGGTCAGTTATTGATATTGAAACGACTGGGATTAATCCTGGAACAGATGAAATTATTGATCTTGGTTATCTTCAGTTTGAGGGTACAGAATTAGTTCGAAGCTACACTTCGCTCGTTCGTCCCGAAAATACCATCTCAAGCTTCATCTCAAAGTTGACTGGAATTACCAATGAACACCTACAAAAAGCACCCCTTTGGTCTGTAGTTGAGCCTGAATTACTCAGTTTAGAATCCCATTCACTGATAGCTCACAATGCTGCGTTTGAGGAAAGCTTTTTAAGTCGTTATTTTGAGCGTCTGCCATCAAATGGTAAAAGAGAGTCTTATCAAGATTCTCTTTATTTTCTAGCTCTCATTTTTCCCGAGGCATCATCACTTAATTTAGAATACTTTATTAACCTATTAGGGATTGCAGAAAAAGAAGAGCATAGGGGATTAGCAGACTCTAGGGATCTTCTTAAAGTGATGTTGGTGGCTACTTATCTGACTCATCTCGATCGCGAATTCAGACTCAAATTAAAAGAAGTATTTGCTTCCATGCCAGAAGACTTTTGGTTTAGGAACTTCTTTGATCTTTCCAAAGAAGATCTTTTTAAAATCGGTGAGCAAATCGGGTTTTATGTAGAGGAGACCACTAAAAAGTATTTGATTATGGAGAAGGGGGAGGCCAAAGATATTGAAAAGGCTCATAGCTTTTCAAAGCAATTCTCCGGACAAAACATACAAGACATTTTACGTGCTGAGCAAAATGTTCGTGAAGTTTTACCTCATTATAAATATAGACTCGCTCAGGAATTGTTGGCCTTAAGAGTTGGCCAGGCATTTAAGAATAAAATCCATGCTCTCATTCAGGCCCCAACCGGAACTGGGAAAACGATGGGATACTTACTTCCTTCTTTCCTCTTTTCTGTTTCTGATAAGGAGACTTGTCTAGTCGCTACTGGAACAAAGACTTTACAGGATCAGGCCTTGGTCAAAGATGTTCCCCAGATGAAGAGACTTTTGGGTCTTGGTGATGAAGCGAAAGTGGTTAAATTAGTTGGTTCAAGTAATCACCTCTGTGAGCTGATTTTTAGAGAGGATTCAGAGGAACCAACATTTATCACGGCATTTGGAGATGCTTTTACCAAAGCATATTTTGAGATGTTGTTTTTCTACAATTCAAGAGTTGATTACACAAAAAAAATTACCAGAGAGCAACTCCCGTACGTTTTAAAACGTTTAAACCAAGAGTTCGGAGAAAAAGAAAATGCCCTGGCCGTTGATTACAGAGCATGTGTTGGACAGAATTGCCCTTTTTCAAATCAGTGCAGTTATATTCAAGGTTTAAGAGAGGCCAAAGAGGCTCAAGTCATAGTAGGAAACCATGCTTTAATGCTCAACTGGCCGAGAAGCCTACCAAGGCCACAGTATATCGTTGTTGATGAGGCACACCGTCTTGAGGGGGAGGCTACCAAGGCATATAGCATTGAGGTCACCCATCAAAATATTGACTCATTCCAGAAGAGTTTTCCCCAAGGAATGGGAGCACTTATCTACTTGCTTTCATCTATGGAGGATGAATTCGCAGTTGAGGACACGATACAAAAAATTCGTCAGGAAACTCAATTTAATATGCGCATGATGAAGGATCATTTTGATTTATTTCCAGGACTGGTGGAGTCATTTTTTAAAAAGCTGCCGAATTATTCTCCGGCCTACGGAAACGAACTCCCTATGCCTCGAAAGAATGAAGTCAAAGATCCTCTTGCCGCTGGAATTGTCAATCACATCGAAAGTCTTCATTTCATTTTGAATAATCTGTACACTTTGTTCATGCCCTTTATGTCTCGTTGGGAGAATAGAGATTTTAAAAATGATGCTCAAAAACTAAGAGCGTGGACTGTGTTCGAATCAAATTTTGGAATACTTGAAAAACTCACTTCGGCTTTTAAGCACTATTTGGACTTACCAACAGACTGGTCAACCATCATTAAGTTCTCTGAGAGCGATAGTTACTCATTAGAATCTTCCCCTATAGACGTTGGTAAGAGGATTCATGATGAACTACTTATGACGAGTTCGTCTGTTGTTTTTACATCTGCAACTCTCGGGAATGCTTCTGGTGATTCAGGTCTCCAAAGTGTTGAATGGATGACTGGTTATAGCTATCTTGCTCCTGAAAAACGCTTTAAAACAGGACTCTTCTTAGAGGCCGTTTATGACTATAAAAACAACTCAAAAGTTTATCTGAGCTCTGATACTCGAAATATTTCCGATCCGATGTTTGTTACAGATCTATTAAAGCAGGTTAATCCCTTAATTTCTAAACTTGGTGGTCGTACATTAATTCTGTTTTCCTCGAGGTTAAGATTTGAAGCAGCTACTGACATTCTCCTGAAAGAGTTTGAGGGGAAAATTCCGGTTTTCGTTCAGGGACTTGGAAAGAATGTGGTAGAAGAATTTAAGCGAGAACAGGCCGCAATTCTCATTGGTATGGAAAGTTTTGGGGAAGGCATAGATATCCCTGGTGATAAACTCCAGTTTATTGTTGTCGATAAGATTCCAGATGTTCGCCAAGATTTGGTCATACAAAAGAGAAGAGATTTTTTTGAATTCAAGTTTGGAAATGAATTCAATGACTATTTTCTAGCTCACAGAACACGGTCCCTACATCAAAAGTTTGGACGATTACTTCGTTCTGAACAAGATCACGGTGCCATTCTCTTGGTTGATAACAGAGTAAAAAAATGGAAAGGAGGCACATTAAGAACTTTTCAAAAATTGATGGAGCCTTATCAAATTATTTCATCGCCACTTTCTGATGCCTGTAATCAGATTGCAGATTACTTCAATGTTTAATTATTTCTTTTGAGGTTTTTGATGATGATTTTATGGTCACCCTGTATAAGTTGGTAAGGGATTCCATAAAATTTACTCATGAAAATATCGACTGGTTCCTCAGCTCTTGCAGCAGTAGAATCAAATTCATAGAGTGCCAATTGGCTGGCAGGCAATTGAGAATTGTTTATTTTGAAGTCCGTGAGATCTCTGTTCTTGTATTCTACAAAAACGACTTTTTCATCAGGTGCTGCTTCGAAAGTCCATTCATTGGTGGTGCCAAGTAAGTTAATAGGGGTTCGGCCAGAAGCGTCAATTTTTTTTGACTGAGTAAAAACTGTTGAGGTTGCAAACGACGGGGAAATCAAATAGTGCCTTGAGCTAAAGGGTCTAACGATCTCTTGTGTTGATTGTGAATTTTGAAAAGAGTATTTCAATTCTTGGTTGGTCGTATCAACAGCAAAAATTTCCTGGGCATATTTATTGCCCAGAGATTTCTCTAGGCGCATAAAAACAGGGTAAAAGTGTTGATTCATTTCATAGCGAACCATAATTTTGAGAAATTCACCAGTTTCCACTCGTGAAGTGATTTCAGAGTAAATATGAAAAGACTGAATTTCTGGAAAATGGACTAGTTTGAAATTCTCTTGTGAGTAATTCACTTCTTTTTGGTAATAAAGATATGATCCTTCAAGAAGTATTAATGCAATTTTTGACATTCTTCAACCATAGTTTAAGCCTCATTACCTGCCAACCTTTTTGGACTGCGTGTTATTGAAAAAAAATCTAAAATAATATTTAAGTTTGATAGGTCAAACATGCGGAATTTCTCTTAGATAACATTGAGTTTATAGAACGCGGGTGCTAGATTTTAGGCATTAAATTTTTACCCAGGGTATTTATGTCTCTTCCAATAGAAGGCTCACTTAATTATTTGTCAGTACTCATTCTCATGGTCATTGCTTTGATTGTGACTTCAGCGATCGTCTTGATTAATCAAATAATGGGGAAAAAGCCGGTTGCGACCACTGCAAAAAAGTATGAAACCTATGAAAGTGGTGTTACGCCAGTGGGAGATGCTCACCAACAATTTTCAGTCAGATATTATCTTGTCGGTATTATCTTTCTTATTTTTGATGTTGAAGTGGTTTTCATGTATCCATGGACTCTCGTTTACCAAAATTATTTAAAATCTGGCCCACTCATATTACTTGAGATGGGTTTGTTCTTTGTCCTTCTCTTGGGTGGTTATTTTTACCTGCGCTTACGTGGCGCTTTGAGCTGGGATTAAGGGGGAAATATGTCAAAAGATGGAAGTTCGTTTTTTTATCCAACTCTATTAAGTGAAGCTGTAAAGTGGGCCCAAAAAAACTCACTTTGGCCTATGCCTTTTGGGACGTCTTGTTGCGGGATTGAGATGATGTCGACTCTTTCCAGTACATATGACCTTTCAAGATTTGGTGCAGAAGTCGTACGCTTTTCTCCACGTCAGGCAGATATGTTAATCGTCGCTGGAACAATAACGACTAAAATGGCCCCAGTTCTACGCACCATTTATGATCAAATGCTGGAACCTAAATGGGTGATTGCGATGGGAGCTTGTTCATCTTCTGGTGGAATTTTCGATACGTATTCGGTTCTACAAGGAATTGATGAGATCATGCCAGTAGACGTTTATGTTCCAGGTTGCCCACCGATTCCAGAAGGACTCATTTACGCCATTCTTCACTTGCAAGATAAAATTGCCAAAGGCGAAGATCGTAAACCAGCTGAGCGTCCGACTCAGGAGGATGCTCTTAATGCCATGAGCTACAGAAAAGCTATTAGTGATATCCGCGCTAACTTCATTGTGACTCCTGACCATGTAAAAGAAATCAAAGAAAAGCAGGAGCTTAAATAATGAACTTTAAAGAAGCTCAGGCGAAAGTTATCACTCGCCTAACAGAAAAGTATTCTAATGAAAGAAAATTAGATTTTGATAAACTTGGTGAGCCAATTCTTTGGGCAAAAAATGCTCAAGATGCAAAAATGCTCGTTAAGCAATTCACTCTCGATGAAGCCCTTAAGATTGATTACCTCTCTGATCTAACTGCTTATGATAATGAAGATGGAGAAGATGGTGATAAACGTTTTGTCCTTGTTTACCAACTTTATTCACTCGAGAATCATATTCGGGTTCGTATTAAATCTCTCGTCGATTTAAATGAAAGTGCAGTCACCATGACAGATATTTTTTCTGGTGCCAATTGGCTAGAGCGTGAAGTCTTTGAC
>CANFNX010000039.1 GCA_947448495.1 Bacteriovoracaceae bacterium
CATTGAAGTGGCCTAATTCACTCTCACCCTCAAAAACCACCACTTTAATGGGATAAAGGTAGCCTTTAAAAAGAAAGCGACTGGTGCGGACTGGAATATCGATGTTAACGAGAATGTCTCGCAACATCTCCTGCGCTCTTTTTATAAAAGCGATAGAGGTTTGATCAAAGATAATCATATTTAGAAGGTTAAGTTGTTACGACTGCCGTAGTCAATGAGCATTTCAAAAAGTCGACGTTGTCCACGCTCTTCTCGCTTATAAGAATTATAAAAACAGCTATCGTTATAATCGATCTTCAATGTGGTCGGTCGGTTCACTTCTTTGAGAATCGGATAGAGCCCAAGTTCAGTGTACTTCTCCTGACAAGCCTTCAAAAGTCTAGGATGCTCTTCTCTGAGAAAGGGAGCGAACAAGGCGCAGAGGTGAGCAGGTGTCACGCCCTCGAATTCTTTGAGAACATCTGAAGAAGCTTTCATACTGTTTTTGATCATTTTGATAATGTCACGCCTAAAGCCTTTCTGAATGGCCTTGACCCCAGCAAGATACGTCTCAACCCTAAAGGCACTAGCGGAGCCATTCAGTGTACCATAGAGGCCGATGAGTTTTATTTGCAGCGATTGATTGATCACATAACTTGTGAAGGATATGTGGGATGGATCATCCTTGAAAACAATATCATTGGAAACATACAGATGCTCAAGGGCTTTAATGGGGCGATTAAATCTTTCAAAGGCGATCGCCGGAATCATTAAAACACTCTGGGTGGTAATTTGTGCCACCGATCCCATGGACATTTCATCGAAAAGTTTTTGACCAAGGATATTGATTCTTTGTCTGTAGGCTTCGATGGTCTCATCCTCGCCCATGTTGGCCCCAACGAAATTGGTTAAAACGTCTAGCATCCCATGGGTAATTTTAAAGAGGGAGCGATACTGATCAGGTAGGTTTCCGCTGTTGAGATGAAACTCCAGAAACTTTTTCAAGAAGCGTAATTCATTTAAGGCATATTGATTTTTTGTGATGACTTCTTCTTTCAAGTCCACAAAAGAGCGCTTGGAAGTCAGAAGATCACGAACTGTATCGATAAGTTGCTTAGCCTGATCGATAAGGATTTTTAAGTTTGCAAATTGATCACGAATGGAAATAGGTGTTCCTGAGCTTGTCATTTGCGAGGTCGTAAGACCACGGCTTCGCATCCGAAGAATAAAATCTGAAATCACTGAATCCGAGGAATCCTCAGGAGGGATGGTGATAGTATCAGGCTGAAGTTTGACAGCGTTGAAGTATTTAATCAAAAGATCCAAGTCTAAGGTCAAGGCCGATCCCATCGAGCCGATGTCATTAAAGATCGATTGAACTTGGGGAATAATTTCAATGACGCGAAAATATTTTTCATATTCTGCATAACGAGGATCTTTAAACTGCCAATTCATCAGATCATAAATCTTTTTATGATCCATGAGTTTTTTGGCCCTTTGAAGTTCGCAGGCATTGGTTTGCAGGGCAAGGTATGAGCAAGCAATGATTTGCTGATTTTGAATGCGTGTGGTGGTAGTGATGGCATGCTTGACTCGGTTATTTTGGAGAAGCACGGCGAGCTGACTTCCAACTTGGAAACCGGTGGCGACAATACTGCCAGTAGCGCCTCCAACAATGGGGCCAGCAATGGAAGCAAGGTTTAAGACGGCCGGGACTAGAGTTTTCCAGCCTCCAAGTTTATCCACACAGTTATCAGGCAGGGCATTCATGGCGGCTATCGCTGAAGAGGTACGATTGTTCACACCTTCCCAATATTTATTCAGTGTCGCCTGCTTATTGTTATCATCTTCTATTGAGGCGACTTGCGCCTGAACCCCCAACGTCACAAGTCCAGATTTCACTTGATCCATCAGTCCCTGAATCACCACCATACGTGCAGCATCGGCCGGATGACTTTGATCGAGAAGTGCTAATTCGGCCGTGAGATCAGTAAGATATTGTTGTTGAGCATCCTGCGTGAGTTGGGCCTTATCTTTATTAGAAAGCTTTTGACCGACAAAAGCATCAAGCTCCGAAAGATGAGTATTTAATTGGGCCAGGGGAGCAGTACAGCCCTTATCCCCATCTAGTTTGGTTTTAAGTTCTTCTTGAATCAGACTTAGGATGGGGCGGAAGCTGTATTCATCTTTATGAATGAAGTCGCAGCTCTCAATGAGAGAGGAGATTTTGAGCTCATAGTTTTGGGCGAAAGACGCCAAAGGGGTGCTCAAGGCAATGTAGGCCAATGTCAGTGCGACAAACTTATTCATGGTCATCTTATAATCCAAATCTTTAGTCTGGGCCCAGAATAAGCTTGGAGACTGTAAAAAATACTCAATCAAAGGTTTCGAAAAAAAAGCGAGTAGTGTCAAAATGCACTTCTTACGGACGTTAAAATCCTGTGTTAATTCTTAATTATTCCCGAAAACTGGATGGAGGACGGAATGAAAAAGCTACTACATGCTTCTGCTTTACTTTTAATCTTGTGCGGACTGAATGCAAAAGCCTTTGCTGGGACCCTCCATTGTGTCTTCAAAAATCCAGAATCAACAGTTGAGGGAGTCAAAACCCTGCAGATAACGGACGACGTCCTTGTTGTTAATGAGACCCAGACAATTGACCTTGAGCACTCTAAAATTAAGTGCGGTCAGTTTGGTAAGCAAAATCGTTTTGATGGAACTGGAAATGGCCTTCAAGTGATTTTAAAGTCTTGTTCTGATGAAGCGGCCTTAGAAGGTCATCTTATAGATTCAGTAAATGAAAAGGTTGCTGAAGTCATCTGTGATGAAATGATCTAGTCTCACTCTTATTGACAGATAATCGTATCATTGACTGGCTCTCCCATGCTTTCACCGGTATAGACTTGGGTGAGCTGTCCCTTGTTCAGATTGACCTTGACCTTCAAGTCCGCAATCTTGTTTGAATCCATCATAATTTTTAAAGAAAGATTAAGATCATCTTTTTTACAGCTCGCGGTCGTTTCCGTTGTCACGGTAGCACCAGAATCAGAGTCGGGGATCGTTGTTGTGACTGGGGCTCCGCTCGCCTCATAGTGTTCAGTCTTAATGTCTCCTGTGCTAGGATCTTTTGAATAAATATCATAAATGGTTGTCCCATTCAGGTCTTTTTGTTCAATTCTTAACTCTGAAATATCGGCCGGTTGACCAGAGAGGGATTGGCATTTGAGAAAACTTCCAACGAGGTTTGGACAGGCCAATGTTGAAAAAGACACGAGAACAAGTCCCCAAACCAGATTTTTCATATAGCTCCTGAATTTTTTTTTAGTCTAATGATAAAAATGAATTTTGTCAGTGGTCCCTGTAGAAGGTTCATAGTGACACCGGTCACTTTGTGGTCTCGCATCAAGTGTTGGGAATTATAAATCAAGAGGTTGGCCAATGAATTGCAATAACTCCTTAAAAACTCAGGACGAGATTTTATTTTTACTTTCAGAGGGGAGATTTCATGAACGTTTTGTCTTTTTTAGTTATGCTGCTCGCACTGAGTACACCATTATTAGCTCAGGTTCAGTCTGACCTGCCTTTTCAAGGCCAAAATGGGGATGTGGTTCAGATTAACCAACCTATTAATGTCACCAGGCCCGTTCCCTATAATGTTCCATCGACTTGTTATAATCAGATTCCTTATCAAAGTTACGAATGTCATAATGAAACAAGATATCGTCAACAATGCCACTGGATCCCTGAATCAGAAAGATGCTGGAATGAGAACGAGCGAGTTTGTCGAAGCGTTCCTGAAACGCGGCAAGTTTGTGAAAATGGTCCGGATCGAGAAGTTTGTCATGAAGTTCCTCAGCGAGAAGTTTGCATTGAGCGTCCTACAAGGGAAATTTGTCACACCAATCCTCAGGGACAGAGAGTTTGCAATACTGTCGGTGGCGGACGTGAGTGTCATATGAGTGGTGGAGGCAGACAGTGTGATACAGTTCCTGGCGCACGAGTTTGTCACAATGAAACCCATTATGAACAGGAATGCCAAAATGTTCCTCGTCGTCAGTGTGAGCGAGTTCCAGGCCGCAATGACTGTGATAGTATCCCTTATCAAGAGCAAGTTTGTGGCAATGAGACACGCTACCGTTCAGAACCCTACGCCTGTACAAAAATTGAGTACAGAGATGTCACAACTCCCAAAGCACTTGTGGGTGAGATTGATGTACGTTTCCTAACCCATGGCCTCAATGATGAATTTGCTCTGCAGTTTAAAGTCGACGCTCCAGATGCTAAATTTGAGTCTTTTGCGATGTCTGTGAAGCTGTTGAAAGATCCTAAAGTGGTAGTGATTTTGAAAAACAAATCCATCCAGGCCGAGGAATCTGAGGATAAGATTCAGTTAAAAGGGGAGGTGTTGATTGAGGTGGTTGAGGCCAGTATGATCACTCCTATCTTTCCAACCGGATTTAAAAACCTTGCCTTTGATAAAGAGAGCTCCCTTCTATCCCTGGAAGTTGAGGGAGGGCTTTCGGCACAGGAAACAATTGAAGCCCAGATTGTGACTCGTCCCTGGATCTTCAAATCCAAAACAGTCGCTCAATTTAAAGGATTATTTCCTTCGCCACTTGTGAGCTTAAAAGGGAATGTTCTCCAGTTGAACCTGGCCAGTGTTCTTGAGCATAAAATGAGCAAAAAAAATGATGTCTCAATTAAGCTCACTGCCCCAGTTTGCGCCACTGGTGAGATCCTTAATCTCAAGAAGCCTGAACTCTCAAAAACCTATCAGTTAGAACTTCTCAGGTAATCATTTCAAAAGGGGGGCCAAACGCCCCCCCCTTTTAGCTCTCTGATTTTCCGAGCAAAACCATTGACCTTATCTTTTTTTAGTATTGCTCTGAAGTTCGGCTATAATAGAGCTTCATGGATAAGTATCGATTAGTCATATTACAGGAAGAGATAGCCCAGCTCTCAAAGAAGGCTCCCCTCGCTGACCTAGGTGAGATATGGCAAACAATTCCATCTAAGCGAGACATTTATAAAATAAAAAAATTAGATGTGCTCAAAGACTCTTTTATCTTCCAAACGACGGTGAGTTTTGATTTTGAAATTGGTTATCCCGTTTTTATAAAAATTAATCATCGCAATCTCATTTTTAAATTGAATCCAGAAGATTATCGCACTCATCATAATCAACTTATTTGTAATTTCCCTAAAGAGGCCAAGGCGATAGAGTCCAGAAGATTTGAGCGAACCAAAATGCCCGATCTCTCTAATATCGTTTTGACTCTCAGGCCCACTTCTGAAAAATCGGCGATTGATATTGATGTTCGGCTTTTAGATATTTCTCTGATGGGCATAGGGGCCGAGGTGCCAAGTCTGAACAAAGATTTCTTTCAACGAACAACTGAATTCAAAATAGCGAAAATCTTAGGCAAAGAGGTTAAAGAGCAGGCTACATTTACGGTAAGACATATCCTTGAGCGAGAAGATCGCCATTATATTAAGATTGGTTTTGCTTCTGATATGATGATTAGTCAGCAACTTATGTACACCATTCAACAATATCTAGAATCCTAAGACTTTGAACTTAGAGTTGTTCCTAATGAGGCAATCATCACACATCCAATGGCGATCAATTGAACCGAAGTCAAAGATTCTTTAAGCATAAAAAATCCGATAAGGGTCGCGATTGCTGGCTCAAGGCAAAGTAAAATTCCGAATGTCTTTGTGGACATTTTTTTGAGGGCGAGCATTTCCAAAGAGTAGGGCAGGGCACTCGAGAGAATGGCCACGCCTAGGCCAAGAGGAAGAAGCGACACATTGATTAAGCTTGAAGGATGGCGCAAAAGTCCAAATGGCAAAACGATGATGGCGGCGACGATCATCCCGACACAGGCCACGATTCCTCCTTCAAGCTGTTGCCCGGCCTTCTTGCCGAAGACGATATAGAGGGCCCAAAAAAATCCTGCTGTCAGAGCGTAGATCATACCCACGAGGTCTAATGAATGATGAATGTTCACTTGTGGCATGAGCAAAAAAATGCCAAGACCTGAAAGTAAGGCCCATAAAAAATCAGTAGGTTTTCTCGATGTGACCACGGATAAAACCAGTGGTCCCATAAATTCCAACGTGACGGCAGCGCCTAAAGGAATGCGCTCAAGAGCAAAATAAAAACTGAGGTTCATGAGTCCAAGCGAGCTGCCAAATAGTAAAAGTTGAATTTGGTCTTTTCGAGCAAACTTAAATCGCCAGGGGCGCCAAAAAACGGCCAGGATGAGAGCGGCAAAAGTCAGTCTTAAAGTTGCAGCTCCCGCAGCACCTGCCAGGGGAAAGAGGGATTTTGCGACTCCTGCGCCAGTTTGAATAAACAACATCGCCACGAGCAGTTGCAGGAGAGGAATTAGCATTAAAAAATGTTGGCCAGTTTAACGAGAGTTGAAAGGGCCAGCAATCCTAGGGCCATAAGAGAAATCTTCATGATTACCTTTTTATTTATTCAGATAGATTAACAGTAAGTGTTAAGGCCCGTCAACGAGTTTGAAATTTGAATAAAAAAAAAGCCCCTCTCACGAGGGGCTTTAAATTAGGCTCCGCCTTCAGAGCGGTTTTTTTCATGATAAGTAAAAGCTGCTTTCAGGTATTCGCGATTCATACGAGCAATATGCTCGATTGAAATTCCTTTCGGGCAAGTGGCTTCACACTCAGCATGGTTGGTGCAGTTACCAAAACCAAGTTGATCATGTGTATGAACCATGTTGAGTGCTCGACGAGGAGACTCTGGCTCACCTTGAGGAAGAAGAGCTAGTTGAGAAATTTTGGCACCCATGAAAAGCATTCCTGAACCGTTCGGGCAACTTGCGACACAAGCTCCACATCCGATACAAGCCGCTGCGTCCATCGCCTCATCTGCAATCGGCTTAGGAATAAGCATGGCATTGGCGTCTGGAGCATTACCTGTATTGGCCGAGATGTATCCGCCAGACATCATCACTTTATCAATGGCGCCACGATCAACAGCGAGATCCTTAATAAGAGGGAAGGCCTGAGCGCGGAACGGCTCGATCACAATGGTGTCACCATTTTTGTAGAGACGCATGTGAACTTGGCAAGTGGTCGTGTTTTTATAACCACCATGGGCCTTTCCATCAATCATCATAGAACACATACCGCAGATGCCTTCACGACAGTCATGATCGAAAGCGATTGGGTCTTCACCTTTACGAACGAGTTGCTCGTTAAGAACATCAATCATTTCTAAAAAAGACATATCTGGTGACACATTTTCTACACGGTAATCAACTAATTTGCCTTCTGCTTGAGCGTTTTTTTGGCGCCAGATTTTTAAATTTAAAGTCATTGTTTCAGAGCTCATCTGGTCTCTCCTTATTTGTATGAACGAGTGGCAAGTTGTACGTATTCAAACTTCAGTTCTTCCTTGTGACGGATTGGACTGGAGTTCGGGCCTGTATATTCCCAAACAGCTGAATGAGCGTAATTGGCATCATCACGTTGAGCCTCGCCATCAGGGGTTTGATATTCTTCACGGAAATGTCCTCCACAAGATTCATTTCTTTCAAGAGCGTCTAGGGCCATGAGTTCTCCCAGTTCCAGGAAGTCGGCCACTCGAGTCGCTTTATGAAGCTCAATGTTGAAGTTACCAGTATCACCTGGGACATTCACATCATGCCAGAATTCTTCACGGAGTTTTCTAATTCCATCAATCGCTTTTTTAAGACCAGCTTCATTACGGCTCATCCCAACGTAGTCCCACATGTAGTGACCAAGTTTTTTATGGAATGTATCTACCGTTTGCTTACCTTTAACTCCTAGAAGTTTTGAGGTCTGAATTCTCACTGCTTCCTCAGCATCTTTAAATTCTTGGGCCTCAGTGGTGATTTTTTCCAGCGGGGTAGAAGCAAGGTAGTGGCTCAATGTGCTTGGGATAACAAAGTAGCCGTCTGCAAGTCCTTGCATCAGAGCTGAAGCACCTAAACGGTTGGCACCGTGGTCAGAGAAGTTGGCCTCTCCGAGAACATGTAGAGCAGGAACAGTCGATTGAAGGTTATAATCCACCCATAAACCACCCATGGTGTAGTGAACCGCAGGGTAGATCATCATTGGAGTTTTATAAGGATCATCTCCTGTGATTCGCTCATACATTTCAAAAAGGTTCCCGTATTTACCAGCAATCACATCTCGTCCGTCGCGCTTAATGGCATCGCGGAAATCAAGATAAACGGCTTGCTTTGTCGGGCCTACACCTTTGCCTTCATCGTAGCGGTATTTCGCCTGACGAGAAGAAACGTCACGAGGAGCGAGGTTACCGAATGATGGATAAACGCGCTCGAGGTAGTAATCTCTTTCATCCTCTGGGATGTCAGCAGGTTTGCGAGTATCGTTTTGTTTTTTTGGAACCCATACGCGACCATCGTTACGAAGAGATTCAGACATAAGAGTTAACTTTGACTGATAATCCCCGTGAACAGGAATACAAGTAGGGTGAATTTGAGTGAAGCAAGGGTTCGCAAAAGCAGCTCCACGCTTATAACATCTCCAAGCAGCTGAGGCATTTGAGGCCATGGCATTGGTTGAAAGATAGAAAACGTTGCCGTACCCACCAGTACAAAGAAGAACGGCGTCAGCCGCATATCTTTCAAGTTCTCCCGTGATGAGGTTTCTCACGATAATCCCGCGGGCCTTACCATTAATAGTCACAAGGTCCATCATCTCGCGACGATTGAACATTTTGATTTTACCTTTCGCCACCATTTTCATCATGCCGGAGTAACAGCCTAATAGAAGCTGCTGCCCTGTCTGTCCGCGAGCATAAAAGGTACGTGACACCTGAGCACCACCGAATGAACGGTTATCAAGGTAGCCGCCGTACTCACGAGCAAATGGCACACCTTGGGAGACCATTTGATCAATGATGTTCGTCGATACTTGGGCCAGACGATAAACGTTGGCCTCACGAGCGCGATAGTCACCACCTTTGATGGTATCGTAGAAAAGTCTCTTCACTGAGTCGCCATCGTTGGGATAGTTCTTAGCAGCGTTGATACCTCCCTGAGCAGCGATCGAGTGAGCGCGGCGAGGAGTATCTTGAATACAAAAAGAAAGAACGTTGTAACCAAGCTCGGCCAACGTTGCAGCAGCAGAGCCACCCGCAAGTCCAGTTCCGACAACGATCACAGTGAATTTTCTTTTGTTGGCAGGATTCACAAGTTTTGATTCAAACTTATGTTTGTCCCACTTATCTTTAAGGTCCCCTTGAGGAATTTTTGGATCTAAATTAATACTCATCTTACACTCCCTTCATGTGACACCAAATGGAAACGAAAGCAAAGCCTCCGCCGACAAAAATGGCATATACAAGTCCAAGACGTTTTACATTTTTAAAATATTTACCATGATTCCAACCCATCGTTTGGAAGGCCGACGCAAAACCATGAGAAGTATGAACAGCGGCACAGATCATAGCGAACACGTACCAACCTGTGGCCACTGGGCTGGCAAAATATTCAAGTGTTGTTTTATAAAGGTCACGCATGAGAACGCCACCCACAGTTGTTTCATAGTATGAACCAAACTTAAGGCTACAAAGGTGAAGAATGAGAAAAACTAACAACACAACGCCAGTGATAGGCATCGTCTGGGACGCGAAAGTTGTTCCGCGACCAGTTTTTGTTTTTTGCTGGTATTTTCCACGGGCCTTCATGTTTTCGATGTTGAGTTTCACCGCCAGGGCCAAGTGAGATAAAAAAATCAACGCAAGTCCAGCTTCGATCAGATAAAGCATCGGTCCGAGCGAAGCGAGCTTATGAGCGTAGAGGTTGAAAGCGTCCGGGCCGGCCAGAAGTAGAAAGTTTCCAGTGAGATGCCCCACTAAAAATCCACACAACAAAAGGCCTGTAATGGCGATGAGTTGTTTTCTACCAATGGAGGATTTAAAGTAGTGATTCACAGCTGATGTCACCATACAAAAGTACTCCCTTGAAAGTTCATAATTAGGATTTAAGTCTTAGAAATAATTGCTTTTAAGAGTAGCAGATTTGCACTATAAGTCAGGCGATAAATGCTAGACGCGTTGCATTTGTTTAGGCTTTTTTTATGACTGAATACATCTCTAGGCAGCGCACACGATTGGCCTCGTAACTTACAATTGGGCGGGGGTAGTGAGAGAATAGCAGGCCATCCGGGCGATGAATCTCTTTACTCGAAGCATTTGCCAATTCTGGGACCCATTTTTTGATAAATTCCCCTTGAGCGTCGAATTTTTCACTCTGCGTGTAGGGGTTAAAAATACGAAAGTAGGGCTGAGCGTCGCAGCCAGAACTCGAGGACCACTGCCAGCCACCATTGTTGGCGGCCAAATCAAAATCCAGTAACTTCTCCGCAAAATATTTTTCACCTTTACGCCAGTCAATTAAAAGTATTTTGCACATAAAAGAGGCGACAATCATTCGCAGGCGATTATGCATCATGCCTGTTTCATTCAGGCAGCGCATGGCCGCATCGACAATCGGAAATCCTGTCCGACCTTCGCACCAAGCTTGGAAATGTTCGTCACTTCCGAGCCACTTAATTTGATCATATTCACGCTTAAAAGATTCTTTTTCAATGTAGGGATGAGTGTCCAGAATCATCTGATAAAAATCGCGCCAAATGAGTTCTGAGAGCCAGGTGCTGGCCCCTTCAGATTTTTTCGAGATGGCCGCTCTGATCATATCTCTGAGTGAGATCGTCCCAAAGCGTATATGAACTGAAAGATTAGAGGTGCCAGGAACAGCGGGAAAGTCTCTCTCCTCTTTGTAGCGTGACATATGCTTTTCAAAATTTTCGAGGAGCTTAAAAGCTTGAGAGGTTCCACCTGAAAGAGGAGAGGAATCTTTTTTGAATCCAATGAGGGGATACCAATCAACTTCTTGAATGTTTTGTTTGTTGGAGAAATGATGAAGCTTTTTAAGGTCACACTTAAATTCTGGAATAACTTTATCCTGAGCCTCAAATTTTTCCAGCCATTTATTTTTGTATGGTGTGAACACTTTATAAACAGCACCAGATCCTGTGAGGACTTCTTGTTTTTCAAAGAAAACAGAATCCTTGAAGGATTCGAACTCTACTCCAATTGTTTTGAGTTTTTTGGTAACGAGTTCATCTCTTTTTTTGGCGTAGGGTTCATAGTCTTTGTTGGTAAAGACTTTGTTGATCTTAAATTCCTTACAGATCTCAGGAATTTCTTCATCAGGAGTCCCATAACGAACCACCAGAGAAGAACCTTTTTTCTGCAATTCTTTATCCAATTCAAGTAAGGATTCATAAATGAATGTCACTCGTTTATCTGATTTGTTTTTTAGTTTATCGAGTATGTTTTGATCGAAAACAAACGCCACGACCGTATCACCAAATTTTAAGGCCTGGGAGAGGGCGTGGTTATCATGCAGTCTAAGATCACGACGGATCCAACAGAGTGTTTTCATTGAGTAATTGTCTCAGATAAATGGCCAAGATTGAAGCCCTATTACAATCACGTCTAGGATATGTAGAATGATGGGATGAATAAAATACTTTCACTATCTTTTCTTTTTCTCTTTTCAAGTTTGGCCCACGCCAATCGCTGGGGTCTAGGGGTTTCTTATCTTTATAACCAAATGGTCTATAAAGAAGCTGCTCTTATGAATGAAAAAGGCCATTTAAATGGAATAGGCGCTGATTTTCTCTTTAATTTTAATCCCATATTCCAACTTAATCTTCAGGGAAAATGGTTAAATGGAAACTTGGAGTATTCTGGTGCCACTTTCAGTGGAACGCCACTTTCTCAAACCACCAAAGATGTGGTTACTGAGTACCGCGGACTTTTGGCCATGAAATTAGGCCGACTGCATTTCTATTCCGGTTATGGTCAACGTTATTGGTTTGATGATCTTGTCATTTCTTATCGTCGTGAAGAAACCTATCATTACATTCCGATCGGTACACGACTGATCCTGCGACCTTTTTATCTGAGCTATGAATTTCGTCATTTCCTAGATGGTCTGAACAGCTCTCACATGGGAGACATCGGGGGTGGCAGGCATGATGTGACCATGAAACAAAAATCTGGAAAAGGTTATTCTTTAGAACTGGGTCATCTGACTCAGCTTGGTCGATTTGATGTAAAAATCGCTGTCTCCTATGAGTATTGGAATATTGAAAATTCTGTCACTTCAAATGATGGCGTCAACACCCTGGTGGAGCCTCACAACAGTACCAATACGTACGGGGCAAGCATCGGTCTTTTCTACTAGATTTTTAGCACCAATCCTAAGTCTAGCATTTTTGTGAGATGTTCTTGTAAAGGAGCGGCAATTTGATTGGGACTCGCAATCGGTCCTTTCTCGAGTTGCTGTAAAATCGTGAGTTGTTCAGGGGAAATATCAACAGAATTGAAGCCAGTCTGAGGGTGTCGATAGAGGCACAGGATATGGTCTTTAGGAATGATTTGAATATTGCCCTTTGTGGCCTCATCCACCATTTGTGTAATGTCGTATTCTAGATTGAGAAAACTCAGAGTCGGATTCATATGAAGACCAGAGGAGTCGATGGTAGGCATCTCGGTATGAATCATATTATTTTCAAGCAGCTCGTAATAAGCGAGCTCAAAAAGATGAACAGGACATTCATCTCGCGAAGCCTTGTCTTGCAAAAACTCTGGAAATCCAAAAACAAATTCTTCGATATCTTGGGGGCGATCATCATAAGAAGCAATGTATTCTTTGGTTATTTTATCCCAGCTAATATCAGAGAACACACTTAAGCCGGGATACATCTGCTCTAAAGCGTCCTGAAATTTTTGAAAATGGTTCATGAGATCCCCCCTAAAAAAGAAAGGGCCCAGTGAAGGGCCCTTTTAGAGGATAAGCTTATTTTTTCTTTTTTTCTTCTTTTTTTACTTCGGCTCCATGCTCTGGATGATGGGCCTTATGGTCATGCTCTTTATGATGGGCTTCATCGTGCTCGTGATCACCTTTTTCGACATGTTGGTGCTCTTTATCATGATTCTTTTTCTTTTCGTGGTTGTGGGCAAAAGCATTCCCCATGGCATAGACAACGGCAACAGCAACTAATAGACCTTTCATATAATTCTCCTTAGGAAAGTTCGTACGTTGACTTTTCGGCAAAGAAAATGTTTCCATTAAAGGGAATGAGTGATTTTCCTGTGGAAAAGTACATAGATTTGGAAAATAATCCCTATCTTTTAGGTCGGGTAACGGTTCATCATGTCAAAAATGAATATCATGCTGAAGTTGATATTATTCATAAGGAATCTCATAAAATATTTAAGCACATAGATATTATTTACCAACAACTCACGTCGGAGGAGGCCTTGATTATAGGTGTTCAACGATTACGATTGTTTTTAGATACTGTTCAGAAGAATTTTAATGATAAAGAACCGAAGCAAAAAAATACGCTTCATTGAACAGAGCCGATATGAGTAGCTTTAAAGTAAACGATATGACTTGTGGGCACTGTGAGAAGGCGATTAAGGCCAGTCTCCATAAAGCCTCTGAGTCAGTGAGAGTAGAAATAGATCTCGCGACTAAGATTCTCAAGGTTGAGAACTTATCCGATGATCAAGTGGTTCATGTACTCAAAGAAATTGGGTACGACGTAGAGAAACTGAAATAAGGATTATTTTTGCTACAGCTTGAGTTTTTTCCAAGGATGGAATTTAAATCCCTAGCGGATTTTCAGCGCTTAGAGAGCGTGACGCTTCCATTGTCTGATAAAAAACGTCTCATCCAATATCACGATTTTTTTCAAACCCCCAAGGCCAATGATGTTATTCGTAGGCAGCACTCTAATCATGTGGATAAAGTGCTTGGATTTCGTCTGCGCTACATTGAAGAAATGCTCATTGCTGAGGCCAGAGGTTTTGACCCTGATGGATCACACGAAACTTGGGGCCCAAGCCTGCATCGTGGAGTCCAAACCTGGGTGGGTCTAGATTTGCAAACTCTGCAAACTCCATATTCTGAAATTCTTCGTATTCTTCATCTCCTTAAAATTAAGCCTTATCATCATGTGGTGGATTTAGGGGCTGCCTATGGGCGCATGGGAGTTGTGATTGGAGGACTGCTCATCAAAAATTTTTTCACGGGATTTGAATACGTGAAAAGTCGTGTGGATGAGGGGAATCGCGTTTTTCAAGAGCTGGGTTTGAATCGCTGTCAGCTTATTGCCCAAGATTTATTTGCCAAAGACTTCGAATTGCCTGAAGCCGATGTGTACTTTATTTACGACTATGGCCAGGTTGAACATATTGATCACACCTTAAAGCAGATTTCCGCAGTGGCCTCTAAGCGACCAGTGAAGGTCGTAGCAAGAGGGACTTTTACCAAAAGAATTATCGCCGATCATCATCCTTGGCTTGAATTAAAATATGAAGGTAAGCTTGAGGAGTTCTTTTCGATTTATACGGCCTACATTAATTAACGACATCGCCAATCAGCTTCAGCTCCAGTCACTTTTATTTTTTCTTCAGAGAAGAGAATGCATTCTTTTTTGACTCCATGATTGACAGCGACATACAGGATCGTCTTTTTAAATTTTTTATCTTTTTCATCCCATCCCGTGACCAGTTTAAACTCTTTGAGATCTTGGAAGTGATGTTTGAGCTCAAATTTTTCAAAAGTCATTTCCGGAACTACGGTAAAACCATTTTTAAAATTGTATTTAATCCACTGAGGAAAGCCCCGATCTTGGTAGGTCGTGGGAACATCTTGAATCGTTATTTTTCCCATATCCAGACCTCGGCGTTCTGGAAAAGAGTTAAAGATGAGTCCGTCTTCAAAACTTTTAATCGTTTCAATCTGATAATTCGTCTCGAGAGCATCCTCTGGTGAAAAAGTGGAAGTGTTGAAAAGTTGAAGTGTCAGTTTGTCTTTTTCTGGATTATTCTCACGTAACAACACTATGGCGACATGGTTGGGCCCCACTTTAAAACCGAGGGTCTTGGTGCAGATCGAACTCTCACCATGAACAAGTCGATAAGTGGAAAAGTGATCCCGGTTCAGATCAAATAATTTAGGCATGACATTAGGAAAATAGAATACATACTCACCGTATTTTTGGTCACCTGGATCTGATTTATGATTCATGGTCCGAATCTGGATCTGAGTTCTTTCCTGGCCTAGTTCGCAGTAAGTGCTATCACGGATATAACTTTTCTCCATGAGATCACGCATATTGATAGGTTCGGCAAATGCCCAAGATAAAAAGAGTAGCAATAATATGTTCATGAAAAAATCCTATCGTGAGTGAGGAAGAATTTAAAGAGAATCAGTGAGGTTCTTTAAAAACTCATGAACATCTTTTTGATCTTTGATGCAATATTCAGCACATGTGGGGGTCACACCCACTTTGACCGTAAAAGAGAGAGTTTCACTTTGGTTTTTGAGGTAGTGAAACATATCTTCATCACTTTGATCATCACCGATGGCCATCACGACATCTGGGAGATATTCCTGAGTGTTTAGCCAATTTTGAATAAAGAGACCTTTGCTGATGGATGAGGGGCGGATTTCGAGGCTTTGGTGACCACTCAACATTTTGCAATTTGGGATTTCAGTTTCTTCAATAAATTTTCGCGCCAGTCGTTGCGCAAATCCATCTCTGGTCTCAGGAAAGTGCCAAGTGAGGGACTGACCCTTATCCTCAATAAAACTGCCCGGTACCCGCTCTTTGACCTGACTTAAAAGGGGAATGAGTTCATTTTTCCAGTGTGGACTCTCGGTCGCCAGTGGTTGCCAGTATTGCTGAAGGGGACAGTAATGAAGGGCCCCATGGGAAGCCCCAAGATGAAACGAGAGTCCGTTTTTGATAAAAGTATCCATGAGAAAGTTTTCATCACGTCCACTTATGATCACCACAGTTAAATCTGGATGACGAACGAGTGATTTGAGGAGCTTTTCAGTTTCCACAGGAATTGAAGTGAAATCTGGATGCTTACTGAGTGGGGCGAGTGTTCCATCGAAATCACAAAAGAGAACTGTTTTTTTACCTTTAAGTGCCGTCCATGTTTTCACTTCAATGGGAAGGGGAGGGGGAGCGTGGTGGAGACTCTGTAAGTCTTCGAGCATGCTTTTTGCCCATGCATGGGAGTCATGAAGTGATAAAAACTTTATCTCGTCAGCGAATCTTTGTTGTCTCACATTCAAAGCGAGATTTAAGGCACTGGCCAGTTTGAGGACCATCTCGTCTAGATTCCAGGGATTCAGGCCGATCGCACTCATGAGTTGAGAATGAGCACCAGCAAATTCACTTAATAGCACCACACCTGGTGAGTGCTCGCTTTGAGACGCCATATACTCAAGACCCACGAGATTCATGCCATCTCTCAGGGAGGGAATGAACATCACATCACCATTTTGATAAAGAGCGGATAGCTCGTTTGGTGTCAATGTTCCAAAGCGGTAGAGGACGGGGAGATAATCGTGTGATTCATACTTGGCATTGATACGATGGACATGCTCCTCAATTTCAAGTTTTAATTGTTGGGCCACAGGACTATCCATTCGAGAGGGAATCACGACTTGTAGAAGCTGCACATTTTTGATGAGCTCTGGATAGGTTTCGAGCAGTCGTTCAAAGGCCATGAGTTTGAGCTTGAGCCCTTTGATGGTGTCGAGTCGATCAATTCCCAGAATCCATTTTTTATGACCTTTGGCCGAGAGACAGGATTTTACAATTCTTTTGGTCTCTGTCTCGTGAGCAAGCTTCCTAAAGGATTCGACATTGATGGAGATCGGATAAACTGAAGATTGGCAAGGAGGCTGGGTGTTCAGAATATGTCTTGAGGCCAGCTTGAAGGATTTGAGATAACTCAGATCTTGAAAGCCTACGAGGTCACTCGCATGTAATGAGGAAAGGATCACCTCTCTTTCCGGAAGTTCGCGAAAAAGATCATGGTGAGGGAAAGGTGTGTGAAGAAAAAAAGCGACCTTGAGAGCGGGTCTTCGCTCTTTGATGAGTTTGGGAAGTAAAAAGAAATGGTAATCATGGATCCAAATCAGATCATCATCGTGGGTCTCATTTAACAAATGCTCGGCCATAAGATAATTGATGCGCAGGTAACTTTCCCAGGGAATCTTTGAATCCTGAATCGCTGCCCGTTCTGAATGCAAAAGCGGCCACAAGACTGAGTTGCAGTAGTCGCTATAATAGGATTGATATAGGGATTCATCCATCAATATAGGTCTTATGTTTTTTGAGCAAAGATGACTGGGCCAACTCTTTGTAGTGAGGCCATACCAGATAAATTCAAAACCAAGTTGAGTGGTATCTAATCCCCGCAGAGCACTGGAGAGTCCCCCGTGAGTGGGTGATAACGTTTCAGTTTGTGGATCAACGTGATAAGGAAGGCGATTACTGACTAAGAGACATCGTGACATAAGTGTTCTCCGTCAAAAGCTAACGGAGTGGTTATAATAAGAATCGGATTTGAATCAAAGGTCGCTTGGGCCGGCCTGATGAGGCAATTAATAGAGGAGAAATTTTTGGCGACGTCCCTCAAAGGTTTTAAGTTCCTCGTCAATCAAGGGTTGATACTCTTCCCATGGTGTGCCATTTTTAATCGCCTCAATGAGACTTTTTGAGCCGTAGATCTGAGTTGCCATCTGATTTAAACTCACGCGATCTTTGAACATTTTAAAAAGAACAGAGGAAATTTTGTAGGTGAATTCATCGCTGCGGATCTCTGAGTTGTCCCACTCCAGCATCACACCGTTGCATTTTTCACCTTGATACATTGAGCGTGTGGATAACCAGCTGGTGGTTGTGAATTGGGCACCACCAAATCCGAGGGCGTTAAGCTCTCGTGCCAAATCTTTGGCCTCACTTAAGCTGATCCAAGGGGCCCCTAAAACTTTGAAGGCCCATTCATTGGTTTGACCTCTTCCGACGGCCAGATTGAAATTTTCCAGTGTTCCCCAGAGAGCGTAAAGACCGACTTGCTGAATATCCACGAGTGCCGGTGATGGCGCAAGCCACGGGCGATCGCTCTCTTGAAGAAGTGATTCTCGCTTCCAGCCAGTCACAGGAATGATAGTGAGTCGTGTGCCGATTTTTTTTTCTTCGTTGACCATCAAGGCGAGCTCACCGAGAGTCATCCCGTGACGAGTGGGAACTGTGTGGTAGGCCACAAAATTTCCGGCCAGCGCTGGATCAAGCACTTTGCCTTCCATCAGGATTCCCCCTAAAAGATTCGGGCGATCCAGAAGGATGAGTTCTATGTTGAGCGGGGCGATCGCCTTCATCACTTCAGCGATGGTTGAAAAATAAGTGTAGTAGCGCACACCCACATCTTGCAGATCCACCACGATGGCATCGATGCCACTGAGATCTTCGGCGCGAGGAGCTCGAGAGCCGCGCTTATAAAGCGAGATGACGGGAAGGCCCGTGGTTTCATCGACTCCATCTCCCACCCAATCATCGGCCATGGTTCGAAGACCATGCTCAGGGGCAAAGATTTTTTTGAGGAAAAATTTTTGATGAAGTGAATCGATAAGATGAACGCCGGTTTTAGATCGGGCCGCCGCATGGGTCAGGACTGCCAGATTTTTGCCAGCAAGTTTTGAGGCGACATCTTTTTCATCCAGCCGGTCGATCCCATAGTCATAGGCAAACGATCCGAAGCTCAAAAGAAATAAAATCAGACTGGTCAGTGATCTCATAGGGGAAAACTACAAATTTTAAGTCTTTAAGTCCACACTGACAGGTCAAAATTATAGGGCCAAAGAGGGGCAAGTTGATCTAAGATAGGCCCATGAAAAATATGCTTTATCGAGGCCTTGCGGTTTTTTCTGTGCTTTTAGTGGTGACGACCATCATGATGGATGTCATGAAGCTAGATTTCGGAACTGTGAATTTCTGGGATAAACATGGCGTCTTTTTTCTGATCTCGATTGCTATCTTTCCACGTCTGACGTTACTCTTCTCTTCCGTTGCCACGGGGGGAGTGTTGTGGTGGATCGGATTTTTTTTCTTCCCTCGCATTCTTATCGCGGGTCTGGCCACCATGGCCTACTTTCATACCAATCCCGTTCTCGTGACCATGAGTTGGCTGATTGCTATTGGGGGAGAGTTTTTTGAGAAATACGGCATCGGTCGAAGCCGTTTTCGCGTTCAAACGTTTCGCTCAGGTCCCGGCCCTCAATACACTTACCAACAACAGTCTCAAACCCAAGAGACGATTCAGTCTGGGGATGTGATTGAAGCGGAATTTACCAAGAAATCTTAGAGTCGGTCGAGTTGTCCTCTCACCGCAGGCGCTTCCTCAATATTATTTTTGGCCCGTTTGATGAGCTTAATAAAGTCAGCTTGAAGGAGTTTTCCTTCCGCCATCTTTTTACATCCAAGGTCTTCCAAAAAGTCTGTGTGTTGGCCCACGCTGATGTGCTGAGGCCAGAGATTTTCTCTGTTATTGGATCCACCGGCACAAAGAGGAATATAGTGATCCACTTTGTAACTCGAGCGGCGATTGCCAGTGAGGCGAAAGCCTAATTGGCGATAGGACTCAAAAATTTGCTCTTTCAGAGTTTCATCTACGTCGCGCTCACAATAAGCAATGTGCTCTGGATAGCGATAGGTGCTGGGACGATCACAAAGCTCACCCGGAGTGAGAGAGGCATTGGGGGCCATGGGATATTCATTGTAGGCAAATGCTGATGAGAGTTGCGTACATACGACAAAAAATAAAAAAGCTTTTCTCATATCTCTTTACTCCATTTGGCAAGTGACGTTGATTTCAGGGGAAAACGGGTTGTACTTAAGGAAGAAAGCCCCTTCAAAGCTTTTAGCTCCAACATGTCGATCAAAATCAAAATATTTTGGCGCCCCAAGATCAAATTCCCAGTACTCCGTTTTAAAAATGCGATTTTTTATCCCTTGCACTTCACTGTAGGTTTTAAAGATTTGATTTTCTTTCATGAAGACAAGATTACGAATGGTCTGACCTTCTAGTTCAAAGGCAACTTGCCACTTTTGGTTTTCACTTTGGCAGTCATATTTTTCGGCGCGGGCCGAGAGAGCAATGATGAGCAGTCCTAAGCAAAAGATGAGCTTTGACATAGAATATCCTTTGGGACTGTTCTACTTCAACTTGTTGCACTGGTGGAAACAACCTAGGGGTGCTTGTAAAATTTACGCCAGAGTCGACTGAAAGTGCTGGTCGATGGCCCGCTTGTAATTCACGACGGATTGAGGATCCATGCGAAAATACAGGGATGGCTCAATCAGCTCCACTTCCATCAATACCCACTGGCCCTGCCAGAAAACGAGATCCACGCGGGCATAGAGAAGCTGGGAAGGGATTTGGGTGAGAATATTGTGGGCGATGGAAAGTAGTTCAGGGGAGGGCGTGTAGTTTTGAATCAGGCCCCCATGCTCCTCTTGAACTCTAAAGTCGCCGACCTTGGGAGTCTTGGTGATTCCATGGGAAAAGGTTTTATTAAAAAAGTGCAGGCTGACTTCACCTTGTTTGATTTCTTCCATAAAAGGCTGAAGTAGCCAATCTCCAGCAGCGAGATGAGTTTTGTATTTACCGGAGAGTAAGTCTTCTTTTGCGATGATGACGGTCTTATAGGCGTTGGCGGAAATCGCGGGCTTGATAATGAAGCGCTGATAGTTCCAACTTGCTGGCAACAAAATACTTTCAGTGTCTTTGAAAAACACGGTGGGCACAATCGCCACACCTTTATTCGCTAGATCTTTCAGATAGCCCTTATGAAAATTCCACTCCACGATGGAGGCAGGATTCATCAATGTGGTTTGGGAGGCAATCACGTTAAGCTTTGAGAGAAATTCAGCTGAGCGCTTGTGGTAATCCCAGGTGGTGCGGATGATCGCAAGATCAAATCTCTTCCAATCAGTCTCTTCATCCCAGTTGATCCAATCGACTTGGTATTCACCATGCTTTTCTAATTCTTTCTGGGCCAGATGATCATCCACAATGTGGCCATCAAGATCTTGACAGGAAAGAAAGCAGATTCTTTTCATAGTTTGCTCAAAAGTTTCGAGAGTTGTTTGGTGTCGTGTGCCTCTGCGGCTTTTTCCATCCAGTCACCATGGGCCTGGAGTTCTGTGGTGACAATTTTTAAAACCTCTCGTCGGGTGAAGCGCTTAGAGTTGGCCGGGATGAGGTGCCAGGGACAGTCAGTCGTGTGGGTCTTAGCGAAAATTTCATCCACCGCTTTGACGTAATCATCCCAGCTTTTGCGAGCGTTGATGTCGTCCATGGTGATCTTCCAATGCTTGTAAGGATCATTCAGGCGATCTTCAAAGCGATTCTTCTGCTCATCCTTTGTGATCGCGAGGAAAATCTTGATCACGATGATGCCATCGTTTTGCAACTGAGCTTCAAATTCATTGATCTCTTGGTAGGCCCGTTTGAGTTTTTCCTTGGGAGTGAGCCCTTCGACTTTTTCTATCAGCACTCGTCCATACCAGCTGCGATCAAAGATGGTGATGTTACCTGGAGAAGGAAGCTCTTTCCAAAAGCGGTAGAGCCAGTGCTTGCCTTGCTCATCAGAAGTGGGAGCACCGATCGGAACAACTTTGACTCCACGTGGATCGAGAATTTCAGTGAGCTTGCGAATGGCCCCACCTTTACCGGCGGCATCGAAGCCTTCGAGCATGATCACCACGCGGTCTTTTTTATGAAAGACTCCCTGTTGGATTCGAAGCATCTGGAGTTGAAGTTTTTTTGTTTCAGTTTCCAGGGCGTCTTTCTCTTTTTCAGAGAGCTTTTGAGCAGGAAGGGACTTAAGGAGTTTGGCGAGGTTAAGAGATTTTTTCATACCTCATTTTAGCCTAAGTTTTAGGGGGAAAAAAGCCGATAAGTTGGTCTTTCTAATTCATGTAATTTCACATAATAAATAACCGTTTTAACCACTCATGAGCGCCATAACATTGATGTTTATAACATTGTAGGTATCGGGCTCAAGTATTCCATCCCGCGCAAGAAGCAGAAGGCTTCTGGCCTTTAAACTGCCTTCCATGCTAAGATGACTCTACTTATCCGGGGGTGCCCAGGTTTCGACGGGGAACTAGAAGGATTGAGTGCGTGCAGTGGTTGATCGACAGGCCA
>CANFNX010000040.1 GCA_947448495.1 Bacteriovoracaceae bacterium
AGTTGTCTTTGTAGTTTCTGCGGTCTTTACGGACTGGCTTTCTATCAGTGAATCCCTTAATACTTAACTGGTACTTACCAGCATAAGGGAGATACTTTTCGGTAAATAGTTTTAACATTTCAATCGTCTCTTTTTTTACTTCAGTGGAACCAGAGTCAAAAAACGAAGATTTTCCAAACGTGACAACGAGATTTTCATCCACCTCGTGAACCTTAATATCAAAATCGCTCAGACCAGTTACAACAACACTGCCACCAGGTATCGTCTCAACGGGTGTTGCCTTTGTTTTTTCAGTCAGGATAGGCTTCAAATGATCAAGCTCGAATCCTAAATGTCTGTTAACCTTTTCAATCTTTTGTTTCTCAAAATCCGTATTATAGAAAATCACAAAAAAACTTAAGAGAAGAGTGATCATGTCACCATAGGACACGGCCCAGGTTCCTTCTGAATCTTCTTCAATCTCAAGTGGTTTATGCTTCTTCAAATAACTCATGTCGCAGTAGCCTCAGTTTGAAAGCCGAGATTATTTAAACGCTCATCAGGATTTAAGAATGAATTAAGTCGCTCTTGGGCCTCAACGATATTGACCCCGTCCATGAGCATGCCGATGGTTTCAAGGGCCATCTCACATTTCTGCTGGTCTTTTTTCGCTTCTTCAATCAGCCATTCACCCATGGGATTCAAAAATAAGTTTGAAAGAATTAAACCATAAAACGTTGCCACGAGCGCAACCGCCATTCGGAGTCCAGTTTCTTTCGAATCAATACCAGTTGAAATACCTCGCATGAGATGAATCAGACCAAGAACTGTTCCTGCTAGACCAAACGCTGGTGGGTATTTTGCATTTCGCTTCAGCCACGCAGATAAGAGCATCAATTGATTCTCAAAATGATGGTAGCGCTGTTCTAAGATATCTAAGGTTTTTTCTTTACTAAAACCAAGAGACACCAATTCTAAACCATCATTAAGCAATTGTTCTTCAATTGTGCGCGGATCCTTCAAGGGTTCTTTATTAAGAGAGACCTCCCAGCAGTTCTGAGCATACTTTTTGATACTTGGTGATCCAGATATAAATTTTTGAAAGAATAAACTGAGTAAAGATTTAAATGAAGTCACCGGGCGACTCATTAAAAGCACAGCTATGGTCCCAAAAATAACAACAAAGAAGGCTACGAAATCCCAATACTCACCTATTTTTTGACCTAAGTGTTCACTGGCCAGATAAAAGCCAGTAAATGCGATGAAAAGACTGATGGTGTACTTCATATAGTTCCTAGTTCGTCATCTGTTTAAGTTTATCAATCATCGATTTCGTTTCAGCGTTCTCGGGATTGATTTGGTAAGACCGCTCGTAATATCCAAGTGCGGCCCGAAAATCTCTTTGTAGATATGAGATATTACCTAAAAGATCATAAGGGACGCTCACGTAAGGGTAATCATTTGTGATTCCCGTTAAAACTCTTTCGGCTTCTTCAAAACGTTTTTTACTAATCAAGTGGTGGGACATGGCGATCCCTTTAGCGAGTTTTTCTTGGCGTTGTTTGATATCCTGGCCTTTAACGTCCTCGGTTTTCGTTTTTAATTTGACGTTAATGTTGTAATTTTCAATGTTGTTTTCTTGAGCAATGAAAAGATTTTGAGTTTCAAATCCTTCTTTAGAAATATGAAGGACACTCATGCGTGAAGCATTGGCATAAACATCTCTTCCACTTATTTCAAGCGGTGTTACGCCTAAGCTTTTTGATTCTCCATCATTGGTTGTCACTTTAACTTCTGCCTTTTCAGGAGAAGACGTAATACGAATCTTGGAGTCAGTGGCGCACCCAAAAACGAAAAACAAAATGATGAAACTAGATCTGAAAAATAAGTCCATTTCGATCCTTTATTGAGACCTCACGAATAATTATAACAAGTTAGTTGACCAGCATGGAGAAGAGCAGAAATTTCCTAGGGGAGGATTGAATTCATTAGACTGAATTGATCAGTTTTAAATGAAGAAAGAATAATGCTAAGTTATTTCCAACAGTTAACGACTGAGTGTTTTTGCTAAGTATTTACCTGTGTAGGAGCCCCTGACTTTCGCGACAGTTTCCGGCTTTCCCTCGGCGATAATTTGTCCACCCAGTTTTCCGCCTTCTGGCCCTAGATCAATCACCCAGTCGGCTGTTTTTATCACGTCTAAATTATGTTCAATCACAAGGAGTGAATGACCTTGCTCGATCAGCTTATTAAGAGCTTTTAAAAGAATATTGATGTCTTCAAAATGGAGGCCTGTTGTTGGCTCATCTAAGACATAGAGAGTGGAGCCCTTGGTCGATTTAGAAAGTTCACGAGAAAGTTTAAGTCGTTGCGCTTCTCCACCCGATAGCGTGGTCGCAGGTTGGCCAAGTTTAATGTAGCCAAGACCTACAGCATTCAGCACCTTGAGGGCGCGATTAACCTTAGGATGATTTTCAAAAAATGGCTCTGCTTCTTCGATAGACATAGAAAGAACATCAGAAATGTTTTTTCCACGATAGAGAATGGAAAGGGTTTCGTTATTGTAGCGGCTCCCTTTACAGTCTGAACAGGTGACATAAACATCTGGGAGAAAATGCATTTCTATTTTTAGCATCCCATTACCTTCACAGGCCTCACAGCGTCCACCCTTGACGTTGAATGAGAATCTCCCAGGCTTATAACCACGTATCTTAGATTCATTCGTCATTGAGAAAATATTTCTGATATCGTCGAAAAGACCTGTGTAGGTGGCAGGGTTTGAGTGTGGGGTGCGACCAATAGGTGATTGATCAAGCTCAATAATTCCCTGTATCTTATCAACACCGGTGATAGAATGATAATTTGCCGATGATCCACGTCTTCCACGGCTAAGATAATTTTTTATCGCTGGAATTAAGACCTTATGAACAAGCGTGGATTTTCCAGAACCAGAAACTCCCGTGAGGCAAACCATCCCATTTAAAGGTAAATTGAGAGTTACATCTTGGAGATTATGTTCTTTCGCCTTGTTTAAGACAATTTTATGATTGAGTTTTCTTCTCTCTTTGGGTGTCTCAATTTTTAATTCTCCAGAGAGATATTTTCCCGTGATGGATTTTTTATGTCGTTTGACTTCATCCGGTGTTCCGGCCGCTACAACTTCCCCACCATGAAGCCCAGCATGAGGCCCCATATCAATAAGATAATCTGAGGCGAGCATGGTGTCTTCATCATGCTCTACCACTAAGACCGTATTTCCAATATCACGTAGATTGATCAGTGTTTGAATGAGTTTTTCGTTATCTCGTTGATGAAGACCAATACTTGGTTCATCGAGCACATAAAGAACACCCGAGAGAGCGGAACCAATCTGTGTCGCTAGTCGGATCCTCTGAGATTCTCCACCTGAAAGAGTCATCGCATCGCGATTGAGTGTGAGATAATTAAGCCCAACATTGAGGAGAAACTGGAGACGATCACGGACTTCTTTAAGAACTTTGTGGGCGATAATTGCCTGATTACCAGTAAATTTTAGTTTTTCAAAAAAAGCTGAAGCTTCGCTGATAGGTAAATCACATATATCCATGATCGAATGACCCTGGATCGTTGCGGCAAGGGCAAAAGCATTTAGCTTCTTTCCATGACAACTCGAGCATTTTTTAATGATCATGTATTCTTCAAGATCCGCTCGAGTTTTTTCCGACTCTGATTCGTGATATTTCTTTTCTAACCACGCAACAATTCCTGGAAATTCTTTTTTAAAATTCCACGACGAATTTTCAGATTCAAATTTGTAATTATACACTTTATCACCACTCCCTTCATAAAGAAGGGTGAGAAATTTTTCGGAAAGTTTATTGAAAGGTTTCTCAATATCCACTTTTTCAGCAACGGCCATCGATCGAACCATCTGCATCAGGAAGGTGTTTTTTTTCAAGATGGGTATCGCTCCATCCTCTAAACTCATTGTTTCATCTAAAAGTAGGGAATCAATATCAAATGTCTTAGAAACACCTAGCCCATTACAGTCGGGACAGGCACCTAAGGGTGAATTAAAAGAAAAGAGTCTTGGTTCAAGATCAGGATAGCTTTTGCCCGATTTAAAGGAATAATTTTTTTCAGAATAAAAGTGTTCTTTCTCATCTTCTAGTAAAACGAGGTATCCATCAGACAATTTTAAAGCATGCTCGATAGAGTCCGTTAACCTAGACTTGATCCCCTCTTTCATCACGAGGCGATCCACTACGATATCAATATTATTAAATTTAGATTTATTGATGCTTACTTTATCATCAAGACTGATGACGTCTCCATTAACGCGAATACGTGAAAATCCCATACTGGCAAATTTAGCGAGCTCTTCTTTGTGCTCCCCTTTTTTATTTCTGATAACAGGTGAAAGCAATTGGAGTTTACTGCCATCTTTGAACTTGAGAACTTGCTCCACAATCTGCTGAGGAGTTTGTTTGGCAACTTTTTCTCCAGTTTCTGGGCAATGAGCGTCCGCTAAACGTGCGTATAAAAGCCTGAGGTAATCATAAACTTCTGTGATTGTTCCGACAGTAGAGCGAGGATTCTTTGTCGTAGATTTCTGATCAATCGCAATAGCAGGCGAGAGGCCTGTAATGCTTTCAACCTCTGGGGCTTCGATTTGTCCAATAAACTGCCTGGCGTAACTGGAAAGGGATTCAATATATCTTCTCTGTCCTTCCGCATAGATAGTATCAAAGGCCAGTGACGACTTACCAGAACCAGAAGGACCTGTAATAACTGTGAGAGAGTGCCTAGGAATGGAGACATCAACGTTTTTTAGATTGTGTACTTTTGCTTTTGTGACTTGAATTTTGTCCACAGCTCATCCTTCCTAGCAAATCCAGTGCTTGCTTGAGTGAAAATAAACAGCCTCGAAAGTCAGCAGCGTTTTTTGCATAAAGTGAAAAAGACGTGCCGTGATCTGGACTGAATCGCGGAAAAGGTAAGCCTAAAGAGATGTTTGAGCCAATAAATCCATTCAACCCTTTAAAAAGCCCTAGGCCCTGATCATGATAGAGATAAACTAAAAGATCATGAGGTCCCTTTTTTTCCTTAAACATTGTATCAGCTGGAAAAGGCCCGGTAATTGGAATTTTGATTTTGTCTTGAATTCGTTTAATCGCCTTTTCTACTCTTATATCTTCTTGGCCGATTAAACCTTTTTCTCCAGCGTGAGGGTTCAGACCGGCAACAAAAACTCTCGAGATCGGCCAATCCCAACTGTTCAGCGTAGCTAGGGCCGTTGACACAGATTTCATAATGCGGTCTTCAGTAAGTGTTTTACTTAAATCCTTAACGGGTACATGATCTGTGACCAAGAGCATTTGCATGTCTGGCGAAGAAAAAAACATGCCTATATCTGGTCGATGATAAACGTGTCGAAAATATTCCGTATGGCCTGCGAAGCCAGGAAACTGATCTTTGGATGTCGGAAGAGTATAGAGGATTCCCCCTGTCTCAGATAGCTTCATTCCTAATTCGAGTGCGGTAAAACTTTGTGAGATGTGAATCGTCTCCAACCAGATCACAGAAAGACTAACACCTGACAAATCCAGCGAGTTATCATGGAGTACAAAAGGATATTGGAGACTAAGTAGAGTTTCATGAACCGCCTGTCTGTAGGCGATCAGGGTTATTTTTTCAACTTCAGAGCGCGATAGAAGAAGTGTACTTTTTAAAAAAACCTCAAGTCCAATACCTTCTTCATGTCCCTGAGTGACATAAATTTTCATATTTTAGAGAAGATTCTTAATGTAATAATTGGAAAATTCACGATCAAACCAGTTATCCGTGACCGCCTTACCTTTTTCCATAAAAATTTCATTTTGAATTTGCTCTTTGAATTGAGCAAACTGTTGTGATTCAACCAAGTCTTTTTTCTGCACATAAAAAACATGGAGATAACCAGTCAGTGAAGTCGCTTGTGAAAACGCACCTTCTGGTGTGGTTTTAAGTAAACCAGCAAGTTCCTGAGAAAGATTATCTTCACTCAAATTTTCTAAGTTATTTGTTTCTAACTCTCGGTACTCCTCAGGGAGTTTTCCAGTGAGTTGATAGTCTTTTAAAACGGCTAAAAACTTCTCAGCTTTTTTATCAACAAGTGTGGATTCTTTAATATAAAAATCGACCAGCGTGTACTTGAAGGCAAGAGCATTATTAGCGCTGTTACGACGGTAGTACTCATTTTTTATTTCTTGCTCGGTTACAGTGATCAGTGGAGCAATAATTTTGGAGGCAAAGATATTGTACTCCATGGTCTCGCGAATAATTTCAAAATATTCTTCGTAGGTAAGACCCTTCGTTTTTAAAAAATTTAAAAGATCAGCACGCTTGAGTCCTAGTCTTTCCTCTGTCATTTTCACACGTGACTCAACGGCATCGTCATTAATCACATAACCCTGACCATTAATTTTATCTCTTATGATGAAAGACTTAATCATGATGTCGATGAGTTGTTTGGAACTGTATTTTGTCTCAGTATAAATCATAGGAGAGACTTCCTTACGAGCAAGTAAGGTATCGTCCATTCTTTTAATTTCTGAAAGCGATATAACTCTGGTGTTTACAACAGCGACTAGTTTATCGAGAAGTTTATCTTCGCCAAAAGCCAATTGAGATAAAAGGCTTGAGGCGAAGATGATAATTGTTAAAAAATGTTTCACGTCTCTTCAGTTTTAAAGGCTGGTTTTGATATCTGCGCCCTTGGCCAGACCTTTAAAGTAATTTTCAATAAGTGCGTTTCTTCTATTATCGTAAATGATTTTCTTGTACAAGTTTTTGTCAATTTGATCATAAGCTTTAATGCCTAGAACTTTAATGACGTGGTAACCCATTTGGCTTCTGACGGGCTTAGAGATAAAACCAGCTTTCTGACCTTTAATCGCTGCATAGTATTCTGGTGCTAAACGAGTTGGAGGTTGAAAGCCTAAGTCACCACCAACAGGTGCTGCTGAAGTTTGAGAGTATTTATTCGCTAACTTTGCAAAGTCATCTGGAGTTTGTTGAAGCTGGGCGTAGATCGCCATACTTTGTTCAAAGGCTGCCTTCACTTCTTCAGGAGTTGGTTCTGCTCTTAAACGATAAAGAATGTGGGCGGTACGATATTCTTTATTATCTTCGTAGTATTTTTTTACATCATCATCAGAAACAGTAATTTTTTTAAATTCGTTCTCAAGGTCCTTTGAAATTTGAGCATGAAAGAGAATGTCTTCTTGCTTTGAAACAATAGCGGCATCTTTATCAAGACCTGTTTTTTTTGCTTTAGCTATTCCTAATTCACGATTGATGAGATCTTGAAGTGAAACTTCTTTTGTGATTTGTCGTTGGCCAACAAATTTTAAATTTTGAAGATGATACTCTTCAAATTGTTTTCTTGTGATTGCTTTTCCGTTAACAGTAGCAACAACATCTTTTTGAGCAAACGCCGGAAGGACCATCATGGTCACCAAAGACAAGACTGCGAGTTTTTTCATAAACATCCCTAGTTAAATGAATCTAATAAAAACGCTAACATACTCCCGTTTGTGCTGCAATATGTTTTGCAAATTCCAGCAGCATCTGATGACTCACCGGCTCTTTAAAGTAACTGGTGACGGAAGAATCGGGATTTAACTTATAGAGTTTGGGCTTATTCATAAAGAAACCAAGAATTTTATCTCTTAACTGAGGGTTATGGTTAAGTATTTCCTGATCAAAAAACAAATGAATTTGGGGTCCAGAAACTTTTATCAAACGCAAACCCAAGGATTGAAAATAAACCCGCGAGCGTAAAATCGAATAAAGGGCCTCTAGCTCCCTTGGTGTCATTCCAAAGGCGTCCGTAATTTCAGTTATGATGTCCTCTAGACGAGTTTGATCATTAGAATTAGAAAGGCGCTTATAATATTTCAATCTGAGTGCATGATCTGGAATATAAGAGTTAGGAATGAAAGCAGAAAACGGAGCTTGGATTTCAATATTTTTTGCTGAAACTTTTTGTTCTCCGCGAATTTCTTGAATCGCTTCTTGCAAGAGATCCATATAAAACTCAAGTCCGATACCTTCAATATGGCCCGATTGCTCTGCACCTAAAATATCTCCGGCTCCACGAATCTCCATATCTGAAGAGGCTAGGGAAAATCCCCCTCCCATTTCAGCATATGTTTGTAAAGCTTGAAGGCGACGCTGAGAAGTTTCACTTAAGATGCGATTTTCTGGAACCATAAAGTAAGCATAGGCCTTTCGATCGGAACGCCCAATTCTCCCTCTCAATTGATGAAGTTGTGCTAAACCATAAGTATCCGCTCGATCAATAATCATGGTGTTGGCATTGGGAATATCAATCCCGGATTCAATGATCGTCGTAGAAAGCAAAATGTCTGATTTATGATCGTAGAAATCATTAATCCGTTTTTCGAGCTCGCGCTCATTCATTTGTCCGTGAGTGACACTGATACGTGCTTTCGGCACCAATTTTTTGAGATAGAGTTCGTGCTCTTCAATGTCGTGAACACGATTGTGAACATAATACACCTGTCCACCACGGGAAAGCTCTTTTTCAATTGCAGACTTTAGGGTCAAATCATCTTCTTTAATGATGTAAGTTTTAATGGCCTGTCGTCGAGGCGGAGCGGTTTGAATGAGTGAGAGATCACGAATTCCAAGAAAACTCAATTGGAGTGTTCTGGGGATAGGTGTAGCGGTCATGGTTAAAACATCTAGCCCAGTTTTAAGTACTTTTAATTTTTCTTTATGGGCCACACCGAAGCGATGTTCTTCATCGATGATGAGGAGACCCAAGTCATGAAATTCTAGTTTATCAGAAAGAACAGCGTGGGTTCCAATGACAATATCCACTTTCCCTTCTGTCACTTTGTGGATAACTTCCGCTTTTTCCTTAGCGGTTTTGAAGCGCGAAATAAAATCGATATTCACAGGAAAGTTTTCAAATCGTTTTTTGAACGAGTGATAATGTTGAAGGGCGAGGACGGTCGTTGGAACAAGGACAACTACTTGCTTTTTATCCAATACGGCCTTCATCGCAGCTCTCATCGCCACTTCTGTTTTACCAAAACCAACATCTCCGCAAACCAAGCGATCCATTGGAAATTGGTTTTGCATATCATCTAAGACATCATTTATTGCTTTTTGCTGATCAGGTGTTTCCTCGAAGGCGAATGAAAGCTCAAATTCTTTGAATAAATGATCTGGTGCCGAGTAAGGAAAGCCACCTCTTAATTTACGTTCGGCTTGTAGCCTAATGAGATCAAACGCTAGTTTTTTAACTGAGCTTCTTGCCTTCGTCTTAAGTTCAGCGAATTTTTTTGATTTTAAAGAAGCAACTTTAAGCCCGCTGGAGGCATCAGCATGTTTTTGAACAAGATTAAGTTTATAGACAGGAACGTAAACCTTATCATTATCTTCATATAAAATAATGAGGTAATCATTCTGTTGATCCATCGCCTGAATTGTTTCAAGACCTTTATAGATCCCGATTCCATAATCACGATGAATGACATAATCATTAATCTTTAATGTTGCCAGTTGTTCAGCAAAAAGGTCTTTATTAGTCGAAGCAACTTGTTTAGCTTTTTTCTTTTTTACTGCAAAAAAATCGCTTTCCGATAAAACAATCGTATGCTCACTTTTGTAATAAAAGCCTTCATCAAGTTTACCGAAAACAAAATGTAGTCGTTGACCAAGATCCATCAGACCATTTTCTTCTAGAAGATATGTTAACTCTTGGCGTGCATTTTCACTTTTATAGGTGACGATGAGATCACCGTAACTTTTTAATTCTTGTCTCAGAATTTTAAGAGTTCCTTTAATATATTCATATTTTGTTTCAGGGACTCCACCGCTCATTTGTAACTTGGTTTGAAAGAAAGATTTAAGTTTCTCCAGGTTCAGATGAAGTTCTTTGTCCAAGTGATGTTCAAGATCAATAGAGATATCCAATGTCTCGACAAAGAGCTGCTTAAATTTTTCTAATGGGTATGATTTCAAATAGAAAGATTCCGGTGCTGGTACGATACTTAGGCTTTCGGCATCTTCTGAGATAGCTTCATAATCCTCAAACTGTTGGGCCAGGAAAAGCTCAAAGTTTTTCTGCCCATTATCTGAATTCATGAAAGTTATTTTCGAATCTTGTGGCAAAAAATCAAAAAGGCATTTAGGTGTTTCAAAGAAAAGAGGAATATAAAGCGGATAATTATCAAATAATTGACCTTCAGAAATTTTTTGAAACATCTGCTTTCTAACATCAAATTTATTTTTAAAACGTGGTTGAGGTTGAGGAACTTTGCTTCTGAGACAATTTGCAAAAGGATCTTTCGTCAGAAATCCTGGTCCTGGAACAATCGTTAACTGTGAAAAACTTTGATCCCGATTGGTTTTTTGGGTCGCTACATCAACGCCAAGAATTTCTTCGATGAGGTCATCAAAATAATGAAGCCTTACGGGAGGGTGTGCGATGGGGTAAATATCAAAAATTTCTCCACGACGAGAATACGTTCCCGGTTCTTCAATGGTGCTGGAAGGAAAGTAACCCAATTCTGAAAGTTTTTTTGCCAGATCGAGCGGAGAAATGATGTCGTCTTTCTTAAGAGAGAACGAGCGATCTTTAAAAAAATCTGGGTTTGGTCCAAGGAGGAAGGCCGATTCCAGAGTTGAAATGATGATACATTTCTCACGATTGACTAATCTTTGTAGAACGGACCAGCGTGTCAGGAGTGAACTTTCTGAAGTCAAAATTGAGCTGTATAAAGAATGATTGTGCCCCGGGTAAAAATAAACGTTCTTTAAATGCTTCAGTGCCTCATAGACTTCTTCGGCTTCATCTAAGTCAGAACAAATGAACAAATGGCTGCTTGAAAAAAGCAAATCTTGAAAATAACTTCCCGCAAGAAGACACCATTGATTTGGTGAAATGCCTTTTAAGTGAAGGACTTGCTGATGATCCTTCCAGTGTTGAAGTTTTATGTTCAATCCATTGAATAACATATTCACTATTTCCGATTAAAAGAGTTCAACTTTCGAAGGCTACTTACCTTGGACAAATAAAATAAAATCTTTCCTATTTTCAACATCTTTTGTATCTTAAAACTACTTTTTCTTGAGAACTTAATGCAGTGGAGACGTCCATGTTACCAGCTCAATTTGATGGCTTGATGCCTGTTGTTATCTTTATGGCCTTGGCCGTATTGCTCTTTCTTGGAGGACATTTCCTCTCAGTCCTTCTTGCTCCAAAGAAACCATCTGAACTCAAATCTACTCCATACGAGTGTGGTGAGCAACCAGTAGGTTCAGCTTGGTCCATGTTCAATGTTCGCTTCTATGTTGTCGGACTTATCTTCATCATCTTTGATGTTGAATCAGTTCTTATGTTTCCTGTTGCAAGTATCTTTAAAGAGTTAAATGAAATGGGTCAAGGCGGATATGCTTTGATTATCTTTCTAAGCTTTATCTCCGTCCTCATTGAAGGAATTGCTTACTGTTGGAGAAAGGGCGATCTTGATTGGGTTAAATCTTTCCAACACTCACTAAAAAAAGAAACTAAATAAGGTCTACCGATATGAATCAAACCGTTGTTAGCTATCTTGCTCAGTATGAGTTCTTTGATTTTCTCGTTGCAATTTTTAAGAATAATCAAAGTCTTCTCTCTTTTCTCATTTACCTCATCTTTGCTCTTCTGATTGTCGGCATGTGCGCCACTATCGGTGGACTTGGAACTTACGCGGAAAGAAAAATTTCTGCAGATATCCAGGCCCGGATTGGACCAAACCGTGTAGGCCCTTATGGACTCCTACAGTTTCTTGCTGATGGTGTGAAGATGATCATAAAAGAAGATATTATGCCGGCTACTGCTGACAAAATGCTTTTTTACCTTGCTCCTCTTCTGTGCTTAACGGGTGTATTCGCCACTCTTGCTGTTCTGCCATTCGCTGGCGGTTTCATTATGACGGATCTTAACGTGGGGATATTCTACCTCGTAGCCATTTCATCACTTGTAGGTGTAGGTGTGTTCCTTGGTGGATATGCTTCGAATTCAAAGTGGTCAATGCTTGGTGGAATGAGAGGTGCTTCACAAATTATCTCTTATGAAATTCCTGTGACTATTTCCATTCTTGCCATCACTTTGTTGGCCGGCGGTATGGGCTTTGGTACAATTGTAAGTAACCAAGGCGGCTTACCTCATCAATGGTTCATGTTCCATAACCCCTTCGCTTTCCTTGCAACATTTGTCTATTTTGTTGGTGCTCTAGCTGAGACCAACCGCGCTCCCTTTGATTTACCAGAAGCGGAATCAGAGCTCGTTTCCGGTTACCACACTGAATATACCGGTATGAGATTTGGTTTTTTTGCTCTGGCAGAGTATATCGAAGTGTTTGTTGTCTGCGGTGTCGCGACTGCACTTTTCTTGGGTGGCTATAATATTCCTGGACTAGATATAGATATTCTTCCTCTTCAGGCCATTCAATTCACTATTTTTATGACGAAGACCCTTCTCCTTTATTATGTGGTGATTTGGATTCGTTGGACATTTCCGCGTCTGCGCGTGGATCAGTTAATGTCAATTTGTTGGAAGTACTTAACCCCGATTGCTATTTTCAACCTCGTTGGTTGTGCCATTTGGATGGTTGCTTTTAACGGAAAATCGATTGCCGAACTTGTGTTCGGTTCTCATTAAGAAGGGATTCACATGTTTTTACAATTTCTCTTTATATCTTCAGCAATTCTCACACTGGCGTGTACGGTTGCCGTGCTCGTCACAAAAAATCTTATGCATTCTTGCGTATTCTTACTTGGAACTCTTGTTGGAATGGCCGGACTTTACGCCACTTTAGGAGCTGATTTTGTCGCTGTGACACAAATCATGGTTTATATGGGAGGCGTAGTTATTTTAATGTTGTTTGCCGTGATGTTAACCGGCGGAAAGGATTTTGTCTCCCGCGCTCAAAACCTTCTTGGTTTGCCAGCTTCAATGGGAAATAAGTGGACGTATTCCATGGGTATTTTTGTGGGTGTCGTTTTTATACTCACTAATGTAAAATTACTTTCGAGCATCATTAAAACAACTCCCACAAAAACAATTGGCAATGATTTTCCTTCAACGGTCACACAGCTTGGTCATCTTTTAGTTAAGGATCATGTACTCGCTTTTGAAATATCATCCGTGCTTCTATTGGGAGCATTAGTTGGGGCTGCAATAATTGCACGTCCAAGAAAACAAAACTAAGAGAGAGATCAATTTATGATGAGCCTAGCTTCTTACTTAATCATTTCAATGGTCCTTTTTGTTGTTGGTTTGATGGTGATGATTGCCCGTAAAAACATTGTGGCAATTCTTCTTGGTATCGAACTTATCCTGAACGCGGCGGCTTTGAACTTCGTTGCCTATTCTCGATACGTAACCAGTAACTTAGACGGACATATTTTTAGTTTATTTATTATTGTCGTAGCTGCTGCAGAAGCTGCTGTAGGTTTGGCCATCGTGATTAGATTCTTTCAAATTAAAGAAACTATTCATGTTGATGAAGCTACACAGCTGAGAAATTAAGGGTTGTATTATGGAATATACAGTTGGATCGATTGCTCCGATTTTTCTTTCACCGGTAATAGCGTTTGTTATAAACGCGTTTTTGGGACGAAAGCTACCTCGCCATGGTGACTGGCTGGCCACTTTAAGTATTTTTATTTCGTTTATTTTCTCAGCTCGAATCTTTGGTGATTTCTTGTTTGGAAAATTTGCAACGGACTATTATATCCACAAAGTCTTTACTTGGTTTGACCTTTCTTATGGAACTCAAATCTTTAAAGTTGATATGGGAATCTACATCGACAACATGTCTGCCATCATGTTGCTGATGGTGTCCGGTGTTGCGACGCTGATTCACCTCTTTTCAACTTGGTATATGGATCATGATGAAAAACATGGTCGTTTTTTTGTTTTCCTTCCCTTGTTTACTTCTGCGATGTTAGGTCTCGTTCTTTCAGATAACCTTTTCTCCCTTTTCATTTTCTGGGAAATCATGGGTTTCTGCTCATATTCCCTCATCGGTATTTATAATAAGAAAGAAAAAGCCGGAGATGCTTCGCTAAAAGCCTTCATGACTACTCGAGTGGGAGATGTTTTTCTCCTCTTAGGTATCGTGGCGATTTGGATGGTGCTTGGAAGTGTAGCCTATGTTGATATCTATGCAGCGATTGCTGAAGGCAAATTTACAGGACTTTCAGTTCTTGGAATTTCTTTTGCTACTTTCTCTGCCCTTTGTATTTTCCTTGGTGCGATGGGAAAATCAGCTCAGTTTCCTCTTCAAGTTTGGCTACCAGATGCCATGATGGGACCAACTCCTGGTTCTGCCCTCATTCACGCTGCAACTATGGTTACTGCCGGTGTTTGGGTTTCTCTTCGTATGTATCCTCTCATGGTTCTAGGTGACATCACTTGGTTTATTGCTGTGATTGGTGCCATTACTGCTTTTGGTGCTGCGACGATTGCAACAGTTCAAACTGATATCAAAGCGGTTCTCGCTTACTCGACACTTTCTCAGCTTGGTTACATGATTCTTGGTGTTGGTGTGGGCTCCTATAACGCTGCTTTCATGCACGTGATTACTCACGCTATGTTCAAGGCTTGTTTGTTCTTGTCTGCTGGTTCGATCATTCACTCAGTTCATGAGCAGGAAATGCCAAAGCTTGGCGGTCTTCGTAAGTATCTTCCTTATACACACTTTGCGATGATGTGCTGTACGCTCGCGATTGCTGGGATCCCGTTCTTTTCTGGATTTGTGTCAAAAGATAGAATTCTTGGTGACGCTCTTTATTACGGTTTCATGGCAGGCCAAAATCCACTCCTTGCGATTGTACCAATTCTTGGTTTTGCTGGAGCTGGTTTAACTGCTTTCTATATGTTCCGAATGATGTTCCTTACTTTCTACGGTGAAAATAAAGCTCACCATGATGATCATGGACATGGACACCATGGTGACCACGGCCACGGTCATGAAATTCATCACGAGCATCTTGATGCCCGTCAAAACGTCCCATTACTTATTCTTTCAGTTTTCACACTTGGATTTTGGTTTTGTGGAACTCTTACAGGCCAAGGTTTTGGTAAAGTTTTTGGTTCAAAAACGGAATGGTTCAAGATTCTCGTTGAGGCTCCAAAAGTTGAAAAATTTGTTAACAGTCCCCGTGAGCCGTTCAGTAAAGTGGATTCAAAACCAGAAGCTCATCTTGAGCATGCTCACTATCATCATCAGACTGGTTATGCTGGTCCAAATCCAGATGAGCACAAGCTTCACTCGGCGCATACGATTGGTGCGATTGCTTCAATTATCATCGCATTCTCAGGTGTCTTCTTAGCTTTCCTTATGTATATCAAGGGTTCAGTGAAGCCTTGGGCTTCTCGATTCCCTGGGTTTACAAAAGTTCTTCAGAATAAATATTATTTTGATGATCTCTACATTGAAGTGATTATCAAAAAAGGTCTATTGAATCTCAATAAAGGTCTTTCTTGGTTTGACATGGGTGTTTACGATCGCTTTGCTGTTGATGGTTGGGCCACGGTAAATCGTTGGTTGTTCAAGGCTTCGAAGTGGTTTGATAACGTCGTTGTTGATGCTATCGGTGTAGATGGAACAGGTGTCGCAGTAAACTTATTCAACCTTGTATTGAGAATTGTCCAATCAGGGAAGATTCAGTTTTACTTCGTCATGCTCGTGATGGTTCTTGCAAGTTACATTTGGACATTAAATATATAATTATTAGTTTCTTTTTATAGAGAGAGGTTCGTTGTGAACGGAATTTTAAACTGGATTTTATGGTTACCGATTATTGGTATGGTTGGGGTTATCCTTACACCAAAGGCCAAAGAAAACGTGATTCGTTTGGTAACATTAGTAACAACATCGATCACACTACTATTGTCAGTGTTGCTTTATTTGAAGTTTGATACTTCAACACCTGACATGCAATTTGTGGTGAAGGTTCCATGGATTGCTCAGTTCCACATCAATTACTTTCTAGGGATTGATGGAATTACAATGCTCATGACGTTCTTGAACGCCCTATTGTTTTTCATCTGTACGCTTTCATCTTGGACCATTCATAAAAACGTAAAAGCCTACTTCGCTCTACTTCTTATGCTTCAGTCTACAGTGTTTGGCGTGTTCTTCTCTTTAGACTTCTTCCTTTTTTATGTTTATTGGGAAGTTATGCTTCTTCCAATGTTCTTCCTTATCGGGATTTGGGGTGGAGAAAACAGAGAGTACGCAGCTATTAAATTCTTCCTTTATACATTCTTTGGATCAATTTTCATGCTCGTAGGTATCATTGCTCTTTACTACGCAACTGGAAAAGGGCCTGATTCATTCAACATCCTTGCTCACCAAGGTGGTAAGTTTGTTAATGAAACAGTTTCGATCTTTGGTCATACGTTCTCTTTTGAGCATATTTTCTTCTGGTTTATGTTCCTTGGTTTTGCCATTAAAGTTCCAGTATTTCCTTTCCATACTTGGTTACCACACGCGCACGTACAAGCTCCAACAGCTGTTTCAGTTATCCTCGCGGGTGTCCTCCTTAAGATGGGAACTTATGGATTCCTAAGAATTGCTTTCCCGATCTTCCCTAAGGCTGCGGTTGATTCATCAACCATCATTGCGATCCTTGGCTTGATCTCTGTTATTTACGGTGCTTTCTGTGCCATGGCCCAGGATGATGTGAAGAAACTTGTGGCCTACTCTTCTGTTTCTCACATGGGGTTTGTAATGCTTGGTCTATCGGCCATGACAACTCAAGGTGTAAACGGTGCCGTTCTTCAGATGTTCAACCACGGAACTTCGACGGCGATGATGTTCTTACTTATTGGTATTCTTTATGAACGCTCTCACCATCGTTGGATTGTGAAGCCAGATGGATCAAAAGGTTACGGCGGTCTTTCGACAAAATTACCTAAATACACAACTGTATTTATCATTGGGATGTTTGCTTCTCTTGGACTTCCAGGTCTTTCTGGGTTCATTTCTGAAGCTCTTATTTTCTTGGGGATTTATCAGAAATTTACAACCATCACAGTCATCGCTGTTGTTGGTCTTTTAATTGGTGCTGCTTATCTTCTTTGGATGTTTAAGCGTATGTTCTTCGGTGAAGTGAATCCTGAAACTGAAGATTATGAAGATATGAATGCTCGCGAAGTGTTTTACATGCTTCCACTTTGCATCTGTGTAATTGTTTTCGGTATTTTTCCAAGCCCATTACTTAATGTAATGAAGGCTTCGGTTGGTCATCTTGTTGAATTGATGGCGAAATTTTAAGCGAGGTTTTTTGTGATACAGCAGCTCTTTGGATATTTAGGCTATTACATACCAGAAATTGTCTGCGTTGTGCTGATGACTTCTCTCTTGGTAGCTGAATCCACCGTGAAAGATGAACACGCTAATCGTGGAAAAATCATCGGATTTGCTCTCGCAGGTCTGACGATTTGCCTTGGTTTCCTCTTTGCCAATCTTGGAGAAGAACCGAAGATCATTTTTCATAATGCGATCACAATCGATCCCTTTAGCACCCTGATTAAAATCATTATGGTCATGGGGACTATGGGGGCTATCTTTCTTAGTTATTCATCGAAGGATATTTATTCAAATTTGAAGTCAGAATTTGCGATCATGGCGGTCGGTGTACTGATTGGTGGAATGTTACTTGCTTCATCAAATAATATGCTGACTCTATATTTAGGAATTGAAACACTCTCGATTCTTTCTTATGTAATGAGTTCGTTTAAAAGAGATGAATCCACTTCAACTGAAGCCGGTCTAAAGTATGCACTCTATGGTGGTCTTTCAGCTGGAGTCGCGTTATTCGGGATGAGTCACCTTTATGGTGCACTTGGATCTATTCAATTCGGGGAAATGATCACAAAACTCCCTGGTCTCGAAGGTCTAAATTTAGCGGTCGTACTTATTTCTTTCGTTCTTTTCTTTGTAGGGATTGGATATAAGATTTCTCTTTTTCCTTTCCATATGTGGACGCCAGATGTTTATCAAGGTTCACCTATTCCAGTGACTGCCTTTTTTGCCATTGTTCCAAAAATGGCCGGACTTGCGGCACTCATTCGTATTTCTATGATTTTCTTTTCCGAAGTTAAAATTCTAACCGTATCATGGGTTGGTCTTATGCTTGCCATCTCGGCCCTGACAATGACTGTTGGTAACGTTACGGCCATCGGACAAACTTCAGTTAAAAGACTTTTGGCGTTTTCTTCAATTGGTCACGTCGGTCTTATGATTTTAGGTGTGGTTGTACTAAATGATGTGGGAATTAGAGCGATTCTATTTTACGGAATTGCCTATATGTTCATGACATTGATTGCATTCTACGTGACTTCTCACCTATCTGATATGTACGGAAATGATTCTTCGGAAGTTTTTAAAGGGCTTATTTATAAGCACCCTTTGATGGCGATTATCATGGCAGGTGTTTTATTTTCACTTGCAGGTATGCCGCCATTCAGTGGATTTGTGGCAAAGTTTAATATTTTCTCAGTCATCATCGAGAAAAAAATGTATGGCATCGCCATTGTTGCAGCAATTAACTCTGTTATTGCCCTCTATTACTATGTGAAACTGGCGAAAACGATGATTTTCAGCCAAGCCGATGGTGAAGTTAAAGTTTCCGGCTTTACGGGTGGTCATCAGGCCGTAATTGTTGCGATGTTTATACCTGTTTTACTACTTGGGATTTTCTGGGAAAAAGTCATGATCCTGTCTGGAAATGCCACCATTTTTATAAAATAATTTCATCCAAAGACTTTCCAAAGGGGACCGTTTCGGTCCCCTTTTTGTTTCACCCTAAATTATGAAAATCTCATATAATTAAGTATGAGCAAATATAGAATCCGACTAAAAACTGGTCGGGTCATCGGCCCATTTGATGAAAAACAACTTCATGAATTGAGGGCCAAAGGACACATTCAAGGCAAAGAAGAAGCCCAAATATTTCCAACTGGGAATTGGGCTCCTATTTCATCTTTTGATTTTTTTTCGAATCTCATGGATGAGAATAAAACAAACGTCGTGAATCACGCGCCCAAAGAAGACACGTTTATTATTGATCTTTCAAAAATTAGAAATGAAAAAAATATTAAAGAAATTGAAAAGATTGATATTGAAGAGCACACACCAGTCGAATCCATAACTGAAACAATTCAAATACAGAAAACGGACTCAAAACCACGGCCTGTCGAAACTAATAATACTAAATTCGAATTAGAACTCGATCAACTTATTGAAAAGAATGATGACGAAGAAAAAAATGAAGTCGATTTAGAATTAGACAATCTGGGGGAAGATACAAGCGATAAAACCGCTCTGAATCCAATTGCCCAACAAGATCTTGCAAGATTAAAAAAATTAAAAGAAGCCGAAGAAAAAAGAATAAAAGACGAAGAAGAAAGAAAAAATCGAGAGCTTGAGGAAAGAAGAAAATCCGAGCAGGCGATAAAACTAATAGAAGCCGATGAATCAACCCAAATGATTGTATTGGATCAAATAAAACATGAATTAATACAAGTAGCGCAAGAAGAAGAAAAGGCTATTTCAAAAGCTGAAAAAGATATTAAAAAGAAAAAAAGAAAAGAAGAAGAAGCCAAGAGAAAAGAAGAGGATGATGAAGAGGAAAATGAAGAATTAGAGAAAAAAAAGAAATTAAAAAAATACGCCATAATTGGTGGATTTCTCTTGTTTATTGCATTTATGTTTCCCAATGATGATAAACCGCAAAAGCCACCATTTGTTCACGTAGAACCTGTGATTGAATTTCCTGTACCATTTGATAAAGCGGATAATGCAAAAGCTCAGGTTGATTATCAGAAAGCACTTATTGCATTTTCGCAGGCAGATTATCCAAATTTAGTGAAGGCTGGCCAATTGTTGAAATCGGCCTATGAAAATAATATTGAAGATGAAAATATTATCGGAATGCTCGTTAGAGTTTATGCTGAACAATTAAAGTACTCTAGAGAAGACAAACAAACGAATGCGCAAATTATCTTTAATTTGATCCAAGCCAAAAGACCGTTTCTCGCCAAAAATGCCAATGGTGTTATTGGCATGAATATTTTTTATATGACTATTCAAAAGCCTGAAGCGGCAGCCGACGTGGTATCAAAATATCTCAAACTATATCCAAAAAACGTAACCGAGGACCTCTTTGCTGTTTATCTAAACACATTACTAAAGTTAGGTCGATTGGATATGGCCAAGCAATTTAGCCAAGCGCTTTTGAAAGCACCGAAAAAAAACAGATACACATTGGATTCACTCATATTGCTTTCAGAACTAAACCAAGAAAATGAGAAAGTAATTGAATACATTGATGAAGGCATAAAAACCTATCCCAACCTGGTAGGATTTTATTTAAGACGCTCTTTTTTATACCTTAAAGATAAAAAACTCAATGAGGCGCAAAAATACTTACAAAAAGTTGAAGATTTAAATTTTGAACAAAACGAAATTGATCGCGCTCAGTTTTTCGAAATACTGGGTATGTTGTTGGCAGCCAAGGGCGATGTAAAAACGGCAACAGAAATGATCAAAAAATCCCTCGCGATTGATGATTCGAATGAAATGCGCATGAGGCTTGCCGATCTTCAGGGGTCGGATGACCCTCAAAATGAAACAGATAAATTAATTGCCGAGTCAAAGGCGATAAAATTATTAATTGAAGCAAAAGATTTTTTCGAGAAGCGAAGTTATGAACTCGCCTTGAGTTATGCAGCTCGGGCAACTGACGTGTTGCCTGGTTTTATTCCTGCTGAATTATATTTGGCGAAAGTTCAACTGCGTTTAGGATTAGCCAAACAGGCGCTTCTGACTTTAGAAAATCTGGTGAAAAAATATCCCGACGATCAGAAAATTAATCTCGCCTTAATTGATGCTTATATTGAAACCTACAAGTTTTATGATGCTAAAAATCGTATTGGTGTTCTTTCTGGTACGGATTTTAAACATTCCTATGAGTTTGCCTCGCTCAATGGAAGACTCTATTTGAAAATGGGGGATCCTCTACAGGCGATCAATTGGTTTAGAAATTCTATGTCCATCAACCCATTGAATGATAAAGATATTTATCTGCTTGCAGAATTACTTATTAAAAGAGCAAATTTTGATGCTGCCAAAGTTCTTTTAAACAAGTGTATGGAGCTTGATCCGACAAACATTGATTATCGTATTTCATATTCAAAAATTGTCTATGAACAACAGGATGACCTTGCGGCGATTGGTTATCTTTTGGGCCTGATGGAGGAGTTTGGCGAGAATCCCAAAGTTATGGCGGAAATTGCGATCTTCTATTACAGAGCTGGAAAAATTAAAGATTTCCAAGCCTACAAAGAAAAACTAGAAAAATTACCAACTAAAGATAAATCACTATATGAGTTTTTGATCAAAGCTGCGCTGCTAGACGAACGTTTCAATGAAATTCCAGATTTAGTTGAAAATCTCTTACGTATTGAGCCTGGTGAACTTGAGGCGATGATGACTGTGGGTAGAGTATTGTTTGAGGATGGAAAACTTATTGAAGCCGCTAAATGGTTTAAGCGACTACAGGACAAGTTAGAAACGTACCCAAAGGTAAAGTATTATATCGCTAAAATAAAGTATCTGAGCAAAGACTATGATGAAGCTTTAAAAGATATTGAATTAGATCTCAAAGCAAATGGTGATAATGATGCCGATCTTTGTTTGATGGCACAAATCTATGTGGAGAAAGGTGATCTTGTTACAGCTGAAAATCTTTTCAAAAGAGCACAAAAAATAAACCCCAAGGCTTTTGATTCTTTGGTAGGTCTCGCCGATATCAGTACAAAGCGTAACAATTTTGATCTTGCTCTGGATCTTTATAAAAAAGCGATGAAAGAAAAAACGGATGAGCCAGTTGTTCATAAAAAAATTGGTGATGTTTACCGATTGCTTGGAC
>CANFNX010000041.1 GCA_947448495.1 Bacteriovoracaceae bacterium
TGGGGATACCATGCAGGTCATGGCCTTACACTTGATTCAGTGGAACCTCTTTTAATGGAAAAACATTTTCAAGAATATAATATTGGTCATTGGATTATTGCTGAATCAGTGTTCCTTGGTCTTGGTCATGTGATTAAGGAATTGCTTACTTTATTTAAAAAATATCCGCTTGAGGAATAATATGAGAATCGTCACCCAAAAAGAAATGAAAGAATTAGAAGTTGAAGCTCAGAAAAAATTTCATTTTCCTGAGAAACTGATTATCGAAAATGTTGCTCTTGGTGCTGCCAAAACTATTTTACAAAAGCTTGGAGAGGATATTTTTGCAGCTGAGATTATTTTTTTAATTGGTCGAGGTAATAATGGCGGTACTGGTTTGGCGATCGCTCGACATTTAGCGAGTATGGGATATGAATCTCATGCTTTTTTACTTTTTGATAAAAATGAGGCCTCTGTCGAGGTAAAAGAACAATTATTGATATCTGAAAGTTATGGTGTGAGAACGGCCTATATTGATGATGTTTCAAATTTAGAATCTTATTTTCAACAAAACAATTCTCCTAAGATTATTGTTGATGCCATTTTTGGCACTGGTGTTCGTTTACCCTTATCTCAATTCCTTTATGATATTATTCATCTAGTAAACCAAGAGAAAGCTTACACTATTTCCTTGGATATACCCACTGGTGTAGAGGGTGATACAGGCTTCATTCAAGGGAATGCTATTCAAGCAGATCTTACTCTCGCTGTTTCACTGCCTAAACTTGGATATTATCAAGCGGATGGAGTAAAATTGGTCGGTGAGATTGAAGTTATTTCAGCTGGGCTGCCTACTCAAATTATGCAAAAAGGTGGGGATAAGTTTCTCATCGATCCAAATATTAAAAATGAGTTGCCCCATGAACGGAATAAGTTTGGTGATAAGAGACTTTTTGGGCATACACTCGTCATTGGTGGTTCTCATGGCCTAACTGGTGCCCTCGTCATGGCATCCTCAGCTGCTATCAAAGTTGGAGCAGGTTTAGTCACGGCAGCAACATGGGAAACTCAGTATCAAGAGTTTCTGTCAAGGCTTATCCCTGAAGTTATGACTGGCTATATTCCCCTTGATCAGGCGAAATGGGGACGGTTGATTAAGGATCTCGAAAAGTATGATTCAATTGTAATTGGACCAGGTCTTGCTCGTTCTAATAGGGCGCGTATGCTTGTACTTGAAATATTGAATAATTTCTCAGGACCGGTCGTCCTGGATGCAGATGCGATAAACGTTTTATCACTGAAGGAAGACTCACAAGTTTTTGCTCTAAGAAATGCTCCAACTCTAATGACACCCCATCTTGGAGAATTTAGTCGCTTCGCAGGCATCCCCATAGAAGATGTCCAGAAAGAGCCTTACTACCATTTAAGAGAAGTAATTGAGCAAATTAACTGCACAGTGATTTTGAAAGGGCCTTGTACTTTTTTAGGGTTTACCAATGGTAAGACTTACTTCAATTATGCCCCTAATGATGGAATGGCAACCGGTGGAGTGGGGGATGTCCTGGCCGGTATTTTAGGTGGCCTAATTGGTCAAGAGGCGAATTTAAAACGGAGAGATTCTTTATATAATATTTACGAAAACTTGAATCGGACCATACTCATGGGCGTAATGATCCATACTATGGCGGGTAAAGCTGCAGCTGAGAAATATGGTGTACGTCCAATGACAGCGACAAGCTTAATTGAAGTTTTTCCTGAGGCTTTTAAATATTTGGACGAATTTTTAAAAGCGGAGATTAATGGATGAATAAAAAAATAATTCGTGACTGGAAAAAAGTTTATCGCTCAGATTTGCCCTACATCGTTTATGAAATGAAGGATTTGGCAAAAGTTCCTGCTATGATTATTTTGGAAGGCGACCTTGGTGCTGGAAAGACAACATTTACTCAGTTTTTTATTGGTGAAAATGAAACATTTAGCCCAACATATTCAATTTTGACGGAGAATAAAGCAATTGTTCATGCAGATTTGTACCGGCTTGAAAAGAATGAGGAAATTCTCCAGTTAGAAATCCCACTTTACTTAGAAGATAAGCAGTACTTCTTCGTGGAATGGGGAATGAAATTTGCTTCAAGGCTTTTTAGGGAACTCCCAGAAAATTGGGCATGTTATTTAGTTGAAATCAAAGTTAATCCTTCTCTTGTGCCTGGAGAGGAGCAATCAAGAAACTTTTCTTTTTATAATTTGCTTGATGACTAACTAAGTTGGTCGGAATTTTTTGCCCAGGCACAACCTAGTCTCAACCCATGGTTTTGCCGGGGTAAGTTATTGAAATCGCTAATGTCTCCTTCGCCTTCTCACTGTTGTAAAATATATTAAAAAACATTCGTAATAAAAAGTTGACGTGAGAATTTAGAAAAGGTCATACTATTTAGGAGATATTTTCAGTCTGATTTGCAGTGAGCGGCATTCAGAATGAAAAAGTCTTACGGGTGACAAGGATGGTTTAGGAGCCCGGTTAAAAAACTTACCAACTTTTTTGGATTTATGGAGGAAGACAATGAGACTTACATCTAAAGGCCGTTACGCAGTCAGAGCTATGCTTGACCTTACTTTCCACTCAAATGGAAACCCAGTAAGACTTCAAGAGATCTCTACAAGACAATCAATCTCTTTACACTATCTTGAGCAGCTTTTCAGAAAGCTTCGCACTGGAAAAGTAGTAAAGTCTGTTCGTGGTCCAGGTGGCGGATATGTTCTATCTCGCTCTATGGACGAAATCTCTATCAAGGATGTTTTAGATTGTGTTGGTGAGAACATCAACCCAGCTCGTGATATTCTTGGTATTCCTAGCTCTGGTATTGAAATCATGAAAGATGAGTCTGGAAATGAAATCAATGCAGTTGTTGACACTAAAGAGTTTAACCTTACTAAATCTTATTTCGAAAACCTTGGTACAATTATGCAAGACTATCTTGCTACAACTACACTTGGTGATCTTATGAGAAAAACTAAAGGTGCTGATGCTTTTAATGCAAAAGAAGCTAACACTGCTAATACATCTTCAATCCGTGCAAACGTTGGTGAAGTTAACCAATAATTAGTGGATTTAGATCGCCTTTATCTCGATTTTAATGCTACATCGCCACTCTCTGAGTCAGTCAAAAGCTGGCTTAAGAGTGGCGATTTTTGTTTTGCGAATCCTTCAAGTCAGCATCACTTAGGTAAATCATCTCGTAAAATAATTAATGATTCTATTAATCAAATTTTAAATTTTTTTTCGATTGATTCAAAAAAATATAATTTGTTTTTTCATTCAGGGGCAACAGAGTCTATTTCGACTTTTGCTTATTCATTTAGTGAATGGTCTCGTCAATCTCATCGGAATTTATTAATTTGTTACTCTGATCTTGATCACCCTGCCGTAACATCACTTGGATCTAGATTTTTTGGTCATCATGTTTCATTTTTCAAATTAAACATCAATCATAATCTTGAATATGATCACATCCACAACCTCGAAAAAATTAAAGAATTTAAATCAAAAGATCCTGATCTATTAATTTTATATCATCATCTATGGGTTCATAACGAGTCTGGAGTGGTTTCTCCTTTGGCCGATCTCACCATTTTTAAATCAATTCCGGATTTATATCTCCATATAGATGCTGTTCAGGCCCCAGGCAAGATACCAGAGTGGAATTTATTGGATTGTGGGGATATATTCACATTTTCCTGTCATAAATTTGGGGCCTTAAAAGGCACTAGTTTTAGTTTTTATTCCAAACAAATTTCTTTTTATCCAATGATAACTGGGGGTGGTCAGCAAATTGCCCGTTCAGGCACTGAAAATGCTCTAGGGATTAAAACCATTGTTTTGGCGTTAGAAGATCTTAAAGGGATTAATTACACCGAAAATATGCGGCTTAAAAAAGATCTCGAACATTTTATTCAAGCTGAACTCGGTCATTTTGGTGCTATTGTTTCATCAAAAGGGAAGGCCAAGAGCTGTAATACGATTTACTTTTATTTTTATGATCTTAGTTCTGACATCACTCTTGCCTTATTTGATCTTAATGGATTGATGCTTTCTGCTGGTTCGGCTTGCTCGAGTGGAACAGCGAAATCAAGTCCGCTTCTTATGCATTTAGGTCTAGAAAAATTTGCTCGAAATGGTCTCAGACTCTCCTTCGGTTTTAGTGTTTCCGAGGTAGAGATTCGCCAGTTAAAAAAGAGCTTTCAGCAGGTCATGTTGAAAGTGAGGCAGAATGCTCAGGAATTGACCTAGGTAATTTCCTCTTTCTATCTCAAATAACCTGACTCAGATAGAATAGGGTTATGAGAACGAGTCTTATATTTTTTTTCATTTTAACCATCATCCCTACCTTCGCTTTTGGTTTTTCATATAAATCTTTTCAAATGGTTGAGCCTACCACTGAAATTGCAAATAAATTGGATGGTTTTTTTCAAGAGGCTGGTTTCTTTGGTCTAGCGGACACAAAAAACGGCATTCCTAGTTTAGGAATTAATCAAGTCTATTATAAAAATGAATCTCAATTTGTTATGGTGAAATATGGTATTAGAGGCGATGTTGTCCTCAATAAGCTTATACTAACTCCAAGAGGGTTCTTAATTCATAAGCAAGTGAATAACGAAATCTATATGATGTATTTTCGTGGTTTTACTGCAGAGTATGTTAATCAAACGATTTTAAGAATGGAAAAAAATGTGTCTCATCTCAAAATCTTGAAAAATATTATTTTTCCTACTGCTTTTGCAGATGATTGCTCGCATGCCTTTGGTAAACCCATCTTGGATCAGGCCACTCAACTAGACTCTATTTCTGCAGCAGCAGCTTGGGATTCGCTTAAGACTTGTATGAATGGAGTTGGAGAGGGTGTCGTGGACAGCACTATAGGTGTTGTAAAAAGCGTAGGAGCTGAACTAGGATCATTCATTAGCCACCCCATTGATTACGTTGAAAATGTAGCGGATAAAGTTGAGCTTTTTTTAGTCAAAACAGCAAAATTTATAAAAGGTTTGATCACCAATCCTGAGGAGACTTTGAAAGCGATTGGTAAAGGTTTTGGAAAATCTTGGGATACTGTTGTCGCAACCGTTTCAAATATGACCACAGAAATGAAAATTAATTTTGTATGCTCATTCATAGGTGCAATCGGTGTGGACGCCGCGATAGCATTTTTTACTGGTGGAGCAGCGTCTGAGAAAGTCATTTTGACAATTAATAATGTCTCTCGAAAGTTTAGTATGGTTGAAAAAATTATGTCGGTCATTAGTAAGTTCAGTTCAACGTCCTTAAATAAGTTCAAATTGCAAAGTCATAAATTAGAGAAATTTATGAAGGGTTTATTTCACAATCATTTCCCAGAACAAGATCTAAAACATCTGGATGATTTGGCGCATATGAGTGATGAACTAAGCCTAAGGACAATGTCATGCTATATACGCTAGTATTAATATTACCAATATGGGCCCTGGCCTTACCTTCATCGGCCCTAAAAGATTGCATGACGAATGTGCTTATCAATCGAGGCCACACTTATTCTTCAATTGAAGCAAAGAGAATTGGACAAGGTGAACGATCCTTATCGAAGGAGTTTCGGCAGCACATGGCAAACTCAGTCCCTGGCAATTATGACAAACATATCAAAGCAAAAACTGTTCAAGAGGCCATTGAATTAAGTGGCAAGGGACTTGAGCATGCACAATATCTCCCAGGTATTGATCGGGTGAGTTTAGAAAAACATGCGCTTGTTACGATGAAAGGCTATTACAAGTCTTTTTCCTCAGGTGGGAAAAAGGGAACGATTTATAAGTTTCTAAAGTTTGAGGATGAGATTGGTTTTGACGGAGGCAAGGGTACAAAGTGGTTAAGAGTCGAATGGAGTAGTGGTCATTTCCATGGTCATCCAATTAGTCCAAAAAGATTATTAGAGCAATGTCTAGAATGTATCCCTTGAGAAAATTTAGATGCTAGAGCGAATCAAAAAAAGACAATATGTCGGATTCAAAGAGTTTGTCATAAATCTCGAAACAACGAACTTGAAAAATAGAATCCATATAGTGAATTTGGCCATTTTGGAAGATCCAGTTTTTATGACGTATGCTTTAAAAAATATGAAGTCATATGAAGATATCATCTTGCTGCCGAGTTTTGAGTTGGAAAAAATCTTTAATGGCAATGACCAAATTGTCACTCTCTTTGCAAAATCTTTGGTGGGGTCTTCTGATCAGCACCTGATTAATTTAAAAAACGTTTTACCTCATTATTTTAAAAAAATTTCAGATGAATTTAATTACCTTAATGGAATTTCTTCCACTGAGATTGAGGGGGCGCGTCTGCATTTGATTAAGATTGTGAGAAAATTACAATTAGAAGAGCAGATAAACGGTTTTTCGTGGCGGCTGCCGCCCCTCGAAATCTTTAATCTTAAAATTCCGAATGAGGGTTTGAATCAAATATTTTTTGAAACAGGTATTCTCGCAGCAGAAGGACTGATATTTAAGACTAAGCGAGAGGGGGATTGGAAGCATTTTTATGAAACCGGAAAACTTTTCGCTCAGGGTGAATATAGTGATGGTTTGAAGTCTGGCTGTTGGACCTACTATTTTGGAGATGGCTCATTAAGGTCAAGAGGCTTTTATAACGACGATTTAAAGCAAGGTGTTTGGCTAGAATGGGATAAAAATGGGGAAGTGACTGAAGCCCACTATAAAGATAACTTGAAAATCATTTAGTCTTCATCAAAATGTAGATCTTCGGAAATTTGAACTCCATCCACTATTCTTGTTGCTGAGTCCTCGATGAAATCAAATTGAATTTTTTCCAAATTCTCATAATTCTCATTGAAAGCAATCATTATTGTTGTTGGGGCTATATCAACTAGAGAATTGAGATAGTAATGCTCTCCAAAAAGAGCTGTCGCCTGCTCATCTCCTGAAACATGCCTAAAGTCTGATTCTTCTATGAGGGGATTGTGGGAGGTATTTTTTACAACGATGGCCCCTTGAATTTTCTCTTTAGGGAGATCCTTAGTTGTTCCCCAGGTTGCAAGTGGAAAATAGTCTAAATGAAAAGTTGAATTTCCGTAAGTTAACCTTCTAGGAATTATAAGACGACTAAGGAATCGACGCGTTGTGTCGTCCTTGGCTTTTTTGGCGAGTTTTTCTGCCAGTGCCGGATCCTCAATTCTAATAATAAAATGGCCTGGGTGTTTGGTGGAACGAAACAAAATGTACTGAAAAGCGATGCTAAATAGAGTGAAAAGCTTCTGTTGATCAAGGTGGATGTGCTTTGAAGGGTGCTCCACCAAAGTCTTGACTGCTTCATATAGTGTTGATTTATCTAAGTCTTTCTTTCCACTCATACACTAATTATTTGCTCGAATTTTCACCTTTTGGCAACTAGCAAAAACTAGTTAAAAAAATTGACGGAACTTAAGGGGTTCCATTATGATGCAGGCTAAAATTTTACCTTTTTTTAAGAACCTTCAACTATTTTTGGAGTGCAGATGATTGACAAGAACTTACCAAAAACCAGAAACATTGGGATTTCCGCCCACATTGACTCTGGTAAGACCACGCTTTCAGAACGTATCCTGTTCTATTGCGACAAAATTCACAAGATTGAAGACGTTAAGGGCGGTGGTGCCGGGGCGACTATGGACCACATGGAGCTCGAGAAAGAAAAAGGGATCACGATCACTTCTGCAGCAACAACTGTAGAATGGGCCGGTCTTGCTGAAAAAGGGATCACTTTCGCAGAAGGTGACCAAAAGAACATCAAGATTAACCTCATCGATACTCCGGGACACGTGGACTTTACTGTGGAAGTAGAGCGTTCACTTCGCGTTCTTGATGGAGCAATCCTTGTTCTCTGTTCAGTTGCAGGTGTGCAGTCTCAGTCCATTACTGTAGACCGTCAGATGAAGCGTTATCGCGTTCCTCGTCTTGCGTTCCTTAATAAGATGGACCGTATGGGTGCCAACCCTTATAACGGCGTTAAAGCACTTCGTGAGAAATTGAATCACAATGCTGTACTTATGCAGCTTCCAATTGGTGCAGAAGAAAACTTTAAAGGTTGCGTAGATCTAATCTCTATGAAGGCTTATTACTTCGATGGTGATAATGGTGAGAAAGTTCGTGAAGAAGCCATCCCTGGTGAAATCCTAGATCAAGCTACAAAAGCACGTGAAGAACTTCTTGATGTTGTTTCAGCTTTTGATGATGCCATGATGGAAGCTATTCTTGATGGTAAAGAAGTTACTGAAGAAGCGATTCATGCAGCAGTAAGAAAAGGTGTAAACAGCCTTCAATTCACGCCGGTTTTCCTTGGTTCAGCTTTCAAAAATAAAGGTGTTCAACTTCTTTTGAACGCAGTTGCTCGTTATTTACCTTCTCCCGTTTCTTGTGAGAAGCCAAAGGCGATTGACTCTAAGACCAACACTAAAATTGATCTTGAGCCAGATATGGATAAGCCACTTGTTTGTATGGCGTTCAAAATCACTGACGAACAATTTGGTCAGCTGACTTATACCCGTATTTACCAAGGGACTTTGAACAAGGGTGATACTCTCCTTAATACTCGTACTAAAAAAAGAGTCCGTGTTGGACGTATCGTTAGAATGAACTCTAACGACCGTGAAAATATCGATTCAGCATCAGCTGGTGATATCATTGCCATGATTGGTGTTGACTGTGCTTCGGGGGATACTTTTGTTGCTGAAGACGGAAACGTAGAGCATCTGTCATGTGAAGGTATGCATGTACCTATACCTGTTATCGAGCTTTCAATTAAAGCTAAAGATAAAGAGATGCAAGCTCGTATGTCTAAAGGTCTTGCTCGATTCATTAAAGAAGATCCAACTTTCCACCTTTTCACAGATGAAGAGTCTGGTGAAACACGTATCGCAGGTATGGGAGAGCTTCACCTTGAAATTTATGTTGAGCGTTTAAAGCGTGAATATAAAGCTGAGGTTGAAGTTGGTGCTCCGCAAGTTAACTACCGTGAAACCATTCGTGGAGAAGCAAAGTTCGAATACACTCATAAGAAGCAGTCGGGTGGTTCGGGTCAATTTGGTAAAGTTGCTGGTAAGATTAAGTTCCTTACAGATGAGCGTAAAGAGCGTGAAGACCAAGTCTTTCGTATGGTTAACGAAATTAAAGGTGGATCGATTCCTAACGAATTCATCCCTTCTTGTGAAAAAGGCTTTAACGACGTTATGAACAAGGGACCTCTTGCAGCGTTCCCAGTGATCAACGTAGAAGCTTACTTACAAGACGGTCAGTCCCATGATGTGGATTCGTCTGACCTTGCTTTCCGTATCGCTGCTCGTATGGCCATGAGACAAGCCATTAAAGATGCTCAACCAGTACTTCTTGAGCCAATCATGAAAGTTGAAGTTGAAACTCCACAAGACTTCCAAGGTTTTGTTATCGGAGATCTTTCTTCTCGTCGTGGTGTGATTCTCGGATCTGAAGCTACGGATACAGGGGATGCGATCATCAATGCTCACGTTCCTCTTTCTGAGATGTTTGGTTATGCCACTGTTCTTCGTTCTGGTACTGCTGGTAAAGCTGGATACTCAATGGAGTTTGCTAAATACGAGCCATGTCCTTCGTTTGTTCAGGATAAAGTAATGGCAGAAAGAAAAGAAAAGCTTGCTGAGCGTGACTAAGACCTAAATTTGACAAGTTTACTTATGAAAGGGCCAGGTTCATCCTGGCCCTTTTACTTTTAGTATAAGTTTTACTAATATGTATCTTAACCAAGGTGCATACATGATTGAAACATCCCAGCTCCAAGTTCTTATCGCTCTTTCACACAATGAAAATATCTCAAAAGCTGCAGAAGAGCTGAATGTGACCCAGTCCGCTGTTTCTCAAGCTCTCAAAAATTTAGAAACGAAAGTTGGTCTGCCCATCATTACAAGGCAGGGCAAGTCTGTGACACTGACTGATAACGGTATGAAACTGGCGAAGGTTGCAAAACAATTTTTTAAAAGAATTGATGAGACGATCGAACAAATTCACCTCGAGAATCATGAAATTAAGGGCAAAATAAATGTTGGATCACTTTATGGACTTGGTAAAACTTGGCTATCGAGTCGAATGCTAGACTTCCTTTCGACCTATCCTCAATTAGAAGTAAAAGTGTCGATGGATTTTCCTGAAACATTAATAAAAAAATTTGAACAACACGAAATTGATTGTCTCATTTTGCCAGAGCAAATGGTTCCCGCATATGCTGAGAAGAGAGAACTTCATTCAGAGTTCACAACTCTTGTTTCTCCTTCAAAATTTAAAATTAACTCAAAATCAGATCTTAAGGAGATACTTTCTCATCCGATTATCTTTTATGACAACCATGATCCAAACTTTTATCGTTGGTGTCGTGAAAAGTTTGGAGTTGTTCCAAGAAATATTAAGCCACGACTTGTGGTTAACTCTTTTGGGCAAATGCTACATGCCGTAGATGAAGGACTAGGAATTGCAGTTGTTCCAACTCATGTCCTCAAGCGCTCAATTAGAAGAGAGAACGTTAATTCATTTGGGAAAGATTTTGAAGTTTTTACAAACAAAGTCTTTTTTGCTTTTCATCCGGACGATGCTGATAATTACAAGATTAAGGAACTTTATAATTTCCTTCTGCTGGTGGCAAAAGATTTATAATGAGTTGTTTTGATCTTAGTCAGTTCATACACGAAATTCCTGCCGTATGGAAAAATATTTATACTCTGCTCGAGCAGCAAGGTTACTCAATAATTGTAACCGGCGGTATGGTTCGAGATTATTTACTCTTTGGGCATATCAGTTCGGATTGGGATGTTGAGCTCAGACATTCCCATCACATTTTTAATAAAGACGACTGGAAAGATCTTGGTAAAAGAATGTCTTCGTTTGGGAAGGTGACGTTTTTGCCGTACGAGATTATTCGTCTTGAAACGGATCAATTTCAGTTTGAGTTCTCTCCACCTAGGATAGAGAAATTTCAAGATAATTGGAAAGAGTTGGGACATAGTAATTTCGAAGCTTCTTTCGACTATCAATTACCTTTTGAAAAAACGATTGTTCGCAGAGATTTTACTATTAACGCTATTGGTATCCGGTTCCTTTCGATTAACAGGGCCGAGCTTTTAGATCCATTAAATGGTTTATCGCATTTGACCTCTAGGGAGCTTCATGGATGTGGGGGCGATTTTGAAAAAGATCCAGTTCGCTTCCTTCGTGCTATTCGCTTCTCATTAAAGCTTGATTTTAAAATTTCAAATGAGTTGTTGAAGGTTTTGGAAATGATGCCGATTCATGGTGGCAATCATAGTTACCTTTGGAATGAACTGCAAAAATCGCAGCATCCAATTGAAATGTATTATCAATTGCTGAAGTGGTCCGATAAAAAAACAGATTTGGAAATACCTAGATATGGGCTACCATTGTTAGAGCAATTTGATTCTTTTAAGTTATTTGTTTTAGACCCTTCCAAGCACGAGTCTTGGGTTGTCGCCCTGGAGTGGATGGGGTTCTCTAGTTTAGAGTGGCAAATCTTCTTCAAGTTAGCCCCAGAATTCGTAAACCGCCTTTCAAGATGGGTGAAATCAACCAAGACTTTTATTGACCTAAGGCCAGAGGCCTTTCATGGTGATTTTTCTGATGTCGTTGCTAAGCCAGAGTTTGAAATATTGTTTGACTGGTATTACACAACAAAACAGATTGTTCAAAAAGACCCAACTTCTACCGTCCTATCATTAATCGAGTCCCATGTTACCGGATGGATTTATCTTTACCGTTTTGAGGTCCTCAAAGATGTAAAACATATCGATCCGCCACTGCGGGCGAAATATCAGCTTTGGAATTTATGTCAAAAGCTTTAATCCTTAATTTCTCACAGGTTTCCCATAATCAGACTGAAGTCGAATCTCAGATCCGAGATATTTTTTTTATGACTTCTTCAAAAAAAGAATTTCACTCACAAAAGGAAAAAGAAGAATTTGAGTGGAAGTATCTCGGTTTTTATTTAAAGAACTTTCCGGATTTTTCTTGGATTTGTGTCGACGCCAACATCGTCGTTGGCTATATTCTTGGAATACCTTATTCTCAAAATGAAGATCTTTACAAAATTCAGCCACATTTAAAACAATTTGAGTCATATTTCGTTGATTATCCGGCGCATCTCCATATTAATTGCCGACCTGAAGCCCAAGGCAAAGGAGTTGGGAAGCAGTTAATTATGACCCTTTTAAATCAGCTTTCAGAACAAAAAATTAGAGGGGTTCATATCATGACAGGAACGACTTCATTGAATCGACATTTTTATCTAAAAATGGGTTTTGATCGAGAAATCGAACATACCGGGATCTTGTTCATGGGAGCTAAACTTTAAGATGTTGAAATTACTAATCATTTCAAGAGGGGGAGTGAGTAATTTTTGTCCCATGTCTTAAATAAACTTTGACAGTAATGGCCACCGAATCATACCCTTTTCACATTATTTTTCTGAGAGGGTTACTTGAATTATTTGATCTTAGGGTTAGTTATTTTTTCATTTCCTCTATTGGCAGTTGAAGTCACTCCAACTATTAAAGTGGATCAGACTGTTCAATTCGCAGATGATCTTAATTTTCAGAATCTAGATATTGCAATTGATCGCCAACTTAGTTCTTATGAAGTGCTTGGGACAGCAGGAGAAATTAGTTTTGGTGGTAAGGTTTATTCAAAAAAAGTTCTAGGTGAGTCGCTAGTATTATTAAAACAACTTGCCTCTGAAGCTACCAAATGTCAGCAGAATGCTGCTCAGGAATTGTGCCTTGATGCCTTTAATAGGGATTTAAATGAGAAATTTACAATCTATAGACCAGTACCGAAAAAATCTGAGAACGGCTATAAAGCTGAACTAACAACAAAATACACCTCTTATTATTCACCTGACCTGACCGGCTCTAGAGTGAAATCGGAACGATTTAATCACGCCATTTATAGTATGCCAAAAGAAGCATCTCTCCAGAATTTTTCTCGTGTTCAAATTGATTACAAGGATGCATTGGCGGGTAAGGGGTACGAAATTTTCTGGGTTGAAGACTCTTATTTTGATCTTTATTTGCTTCATGTTCAGGGCGGTGGAAGAATTAACATCGCTAATCCGGATGGGACTAAGGAAGTAAAATATTTAAGTTATGACGGAAAAAATGATAAGCCCTTTACTATGATTTATCATTATCTCATCGATAAAGGTTATTTAAAGCCTGAGACGGCCTCAATTAATAACCAACGTAAGTTTCTAAGTGAGCATCCTGAAAAACAAGAAGAAGTGTTTGGAATCTGTCCTTCCTATGTTTATTTTAAAGAATCATCTGAAGAACCAATTGGTTTGGATAACATTCCACTTACAGAGGGTCGCTCTTTAGCGATGGATTCAAAAGTTTATCGTTCTACTGGTATTATTAATTTTGTGAAAACAAAAAAAGCATCTCATGTTGATGAGTCAGGTCAGGTTGTGAAGGTTCCATTTTCAAGATTCTTCATTGGCCAAGACACTGGAGGAGCGATTCGTGGGAATGCGAGATGTGATCTTTATTTTGGTTATGGGCCTCAAGCAGAGTTAACGGCTTATAATATGAATGAAATGGGCGAACAATACTTTCTTATAAAAAAATAAACTTCTACATCTCAAAATAATGCAAAGAGGTTGTTTTCTTTTCTTTTAGTGGATCAAGATCGAAGAGAACAATAACCTCTGTTTTAGACTGAGGTGCAATGTTGTAAATTACCAAGTCGCTATTTTCTGTGATGATAAATAAACCTTTTCCGGCACCACCTTTTCCTTCTAATTGTTCTGTTTCAAATTGTTCTTTGTAGTTTTCTTCCAAATATTTGAAAATGGTCTCTTTTTTAAAGACGCCAAAAGGATCTTCAACTGAGACGGCAAGGTAGAGCCCATCAGTGGAATAACGTAGCTTTCCTCGTTGAGATTGCTCAAGGATAATTCTTTCACGTCGCGATTTATGGTTATGTAAGGGGATACCATTCCTATCTACGGGTGCATCGTAAATAGCGTTCATTAGCAATTCCTCTAAAACCGACTGACACCTTGTTTTCAGTGAGCTTCGCATACCTAGATCTGACAGGTAATCGGTCACCTTATCAATCAGTGCCTGCCTCTCGGAGGAATCCACGATTTCGAGCTCTTTAACTTCCACTCCCCAATTCAGATATTTTTCTAATCCAAAGATATCACTGCTTGTCATCTTGCTGACTGTTGTACAGATACTTTTAATATTGAAGGCCCTATCGTCTTGTTTCGTAGCTATAATATTTGATAAGAATGGATAATTTTTTATTTTACTTATGTAATCTTTGGATTCTTCCTCTGTCAGTAAAATAATCTTAATTTTGATATCATTGCTTTTAACATAGTCGGCAATCTCAAGCATGTTGGCACTTAAAAAGAGAATACTGAAAGTTGATGTTTTTAGAGCTTCAATGGCCTCATCAATGGATTTTGCCTGTTCGACTTTAACTCCTGTGCCGCCAAGGGCAATTTTAATCATGTTTCGTTGCTTGATGTTAGATTCTACGACAAGTACTTTTTGTCCCTCGAGATAGTCTTGTTCATTTTTCAGTAAGCGAATTGGGGATAGGTACTTCTGGATGAGTTTAAGATTAGTTTTTAACAAATCTCTCTTACTTTCAATCTCTTTTGCATCTAAGATCTGTAATGATGAATTCACAAGCTCTTCGTCAATTGCCGTTAATTTATTTAACACGAGCATGTTTTCTGAATGCATATTCTCAAGTTTTTTAAAACTTAGAGTAAGTTCTGCGTTCTGTGATTTGAGATCTAAGGTTCTTTTTTCAACTTCACTGGTTAAGGTTCTGTTGAGAAGTTCAAAGTTTTTTGCTTTTAAATTTGTCGCTTCAAGTTTGTCACTTAAAGCAACACAGATGATTTTTCGCAATAGATGGTCAAAGTCAGAGGCTTCATTTTTAAGTTTCTTTGTTGATATTTTTAAAAGGGTTGCTTCACTTGTTGTCACAACATCAGCGCTACATGCCTGATTCGAAATGATGCTCATCTCGCCCAGTAAACTCCCTTTCTTATCTAGGCTTGCTATAATTTCATTCTCAAAAATAATTTCAAGCGATCCTGAGATCAGAAAATAAATAGAATCATTTATTTCACCAGTCTTCAAAATAATTGAATTTCTTGGATAGTTTACAATTGAGCCATAAGTGCTCAATTCTTCAATTAGGTAAGCCGAGTATGATTCTTCTTGGCCTGAGGAGCGTAGAACCTGAAGAATTTCTTCGTTCATTTGCGCCAAATCAAACTTCTTGTTATTCATGCTTTGGCTTATCGGCTTTCTTCATGCCTCCTCAACAAAAATGTGAGTTTTTCTAGGCCAAATTTTCTGAGTCAAAGAATCGGGTTTCAAGATGGGGGAATGTGTTTTTAACATTTTCCATCAATGCCTGAGGCCCGTACTTTTCTGTCGCGTGATGTCCGCCGGCATAATAATGAATTCCGGCTTCTTTGGCATCATGCCAATTATATTCTGAAATCTCACCAGTGATAAAAGCGTCGAGCCCTTCATCTAAGGCCTGTATCCATTCATTATTCGCACCACCAGTAATGATTCCTATCGATTTTACGACTAGATCTTCGTCAGGGCTTGCCAAAACCACAGTATGGTCAATGGTTTTTTCCAATAGGTCTTTTAATTTTTTAGCACTCAGTGAAGTTGATAAAATTCCCTTTATACCTAAAGGTTTATTTTTGTAGGTAGCAAAATGAGTCAAGTCCACCATCCCAAGTTTCCTGGCAAGGGCAGCCGCATTTCCAATCTCAGGGTGAGCATCGAGAGGTAGATGGTAGGCCAGAAGATTTAGATTATTTTGAATACATAACTTTACTCTATTCCCCCATGGGCCAGTAATGGTCTTGGCGCCCTGATGTTTCCAAAATAGTCCATGGTGAACGATAAGAGCCTGAGCTCCCCAGTCGGTTGCTGCGCGGATGGATTCTTGCGTAGCGGAAACGGCAAAAGCCACTTTATCAATGGTTAGATGACCCTCGACTTGAAGTCCATTTGGGGCGTAATCTTCAAATAGCTCAGGGTTTAAAAGTTGGCCTAAGAATTTTTCGAGCTCGTGGCGAGACACAGTCATAGGGGATTCCTTTTCATTTACAACTCATTTTAATACAATCTTGTCGTCATAACAAAGGATTGAAAATGAAATTAAAACCGGGTCTCGTTTATGGGTCTGCGCTAGAAGATCTTTATCAATATGCCAAAGAAAGCAAGTTCGCATTACCGGCCGTTAATGTGATTGGAACCAATTCTGTGAATGCTGTACTCGAAGCAGCGAAGGCTTTAAATTCTCCAGTGATCATTCAGTTCTCAAACGGAGGAGGGCAATTTTTTGCTGGTAAATCACTTAAACTAGAAAATGATAAGGCAGCTGCCCTAGGTGCAATTTCAGGAGCACATCACATACAGATGATGGCAGAGTATTATGGAGTACCTGTTGTTATTCATACTGATCATGCTTCTAAAAAATTACTTCCATGGATCGATGGAATGCTTGAGGCAGGTGAGGCGAATTTTCGGGCCAATAAAAAACCTTTGTTCTCTTCTCATATGTTGGATCTCTCTGAAGAGTCCCTTCAAGAAAATATTGAGATTTCAACCAAGTACTTTAAGCGCATGAGTGCCATCCATACTGGGATTGAGATCGAGCTAGGTGTGACGGGTGGTGAAGAAGATGGTGTAGATAATTCTCACATCGATAATTCAAAACTTTATACTCAGCCAGAAGATGTGGCCTTTGCTTATTCCCATCTAAAGGAAGTAGGTTCAAATTTTACCATCGCAGCATCTTTTGGAAATGTCCATGGAGTTTACAAGCCGGGTAACGTAAAGCTATCACCTGTAATCCTTAAAAACTCACAAGATTTTGTTCAGAAGAAATACAATACCTCCGCTAGGCCCGTCTCTTTTGTCTTTCATGGTGGATCTGGATCTCTCCAGTCAGAAATTCGTGAAGCGATTGATTATGGTGTTATCAAGATGAATATCGATACTGATATGCAATGGGCTTTCTGGGAAGGGGTGAAAAACTTTTATAAAGAAAAAGAGGCCTATCTTCAGGGCCAGCTCGGGAATCCTGAAGGAGCAGATGCTCCAAATAAAAAGTTCTATGATCCACGTGTTTGGCTCAGAAAGGGTGAAGAGCAATTTGTGAAACGCTTGAAAATTGCCTTTGAAGATTTGAATAACATTAATCGCAATTAATAAAAAAGCCCCAAGAATGGGGCTTTTTTATTAGAACCATTTTGATAGTGAACTAACAATAAAACCGTCTAGTTTATTTTGAAAATGACTTCCTCTGGGATAAATTTTATCAACTGAACTAAACCCTCTGAGTTCTGTTCTCCATAGAGTTGTCTCATCCAAATTTTGATCAATGTTCATTGAAGCTCCAAGAATTTGAAATCCGTTGGGGGTATGGGTGATGACATTTAATTGATGACGGTCATTATAATATTCGACTCTTAGTGCAACTGCCTGATCCGTTTTCAGAACTCTTCTCATTGTGAGGGTTGTGGCTAACCAGGAGTCTAAACCTGTGTTTTGTTGTTGGGCCTGGTGTCCCCAATCAAAAGCATAGAGATATTGCCACTTCTCTGAGACTAACCATTTCAAAATGAAATTGTGGTAACCACGGAAACGAGGTTGGGTGCCTGCGATTTTTTCATCTCCAAAAAAATTGTTATAAGTGAAAGTCATTTTTTCTGAGAGCATGTTTTTATACTGTACTCCGAAGGCTTTGCTCTGATCGTTTTCTGACATATTTTGCCAACCGTTGAAAATTTGAAATTGCAGCGATTGTTTTTGATCAATTTGATGCTCAATTCTGATACCAGATGAATAGTAGGGAACATAATCAAGATTTAAAGATCTTGTATAAGTCCAGTTATCTTTAGAAATCCAAGATTCAGCTCCGATATTTCCTAAAAAAATACCAGCGTCTAACCAGGTCTTTTCACCGAGTTTTGTGCCAATATAAGCTTCTTGAAATATTTTGGCGTCTTGAGGTCCAGAGGTTGTACCTTGATGGGGTTCAAAAACGGTATTTTTTGTGACTGACTGACCATATTGGAGGGCCAGTCGTCCTCTGGTCTTTTTCTGTCTTATATTGGCCTCAAAATAGGCGAGATTGACATTGAACTCATTGTGACGAACAGGCTGGGTAGTGTACTGACGCTCGTGATCTTTTGGTGAATTAAAATCATAAGCGTAATACGTATCAAGATATCCGCCATAGGTGACTTCAGAGGAGCTTATAGCACAGCTAATATTTGGAGTGGCCAGGACCAATAAGGCGACGTGAATAAAAAGAAAAAAGGTTTTCATAGATTAAGTTTAGCACTTTAAACCTGCATAAGTTAAGATCTAAGAGATGCTAAATTTTTTTCTTATAGTCATTTGTCTTTCACTCGGTGTGATTCTCCAAAAGGTAAAATCCTTTCCTGAGAATGGCCATTCAACTCTTAATTTTTTTGTTCTCTATTTTGCTTTACCTTCAATGACTTTTCTCAATGTGCCATTGATTGAATGGAGATTTGAACTTCTTGCCTTATGCTTTGTTTCATGGATATCATTTCTTTTGGGCTATTTGTTTTTTAGTTTCTTAGGAAAAAGGTTCAATTGGCAAAAAGAAACTATTGGATGTCTCATCCTTACTGCAGGCTTGGGAAATACATCTTTTGTGGGCTTTCCTGTAATTGAATTTGTGTTGGGTAAGTCCGCACTAAGATACGCTCTTTTAGTTGATCAAGCAGGTACGTTTCTTGTCTGTTCCACCTTTGGTCTCGTAGTTGCCTTTAAGTTTAACAATAAAAATCTGAAGCATAGCGAGATACTGAGACGAATTTTAATTTTTCCACCATTCATTTCCTTCATCTTGGCGTTTTTTATAGGACTGATCGGTTGGAGAGTTTCTGGAATCCCAGCTTTGATCCTAGAAAGATTCTCTTTGCTGTTAGCGCCTCTTGCCCTCATCAGTGTTGGGCTTCATATGAAAATGAATGATGTAAAAAAGTATTGGGATTTTTTAGGACTTGGACTTTTGTTCAAACTTATTATTGTACCCTGTGTTATCTTTTTTGTTTTTAAAATCATCCCAGTTCCTAAGGACATTTTTAATGTGATTTTCGTCGAATCGGCTATGGCACCTATGCTGACAGCTAGCATCGTTGCCATCAATGAGGGTCTTCAGCCGAAATTGGCCAGTCTTATGGTAAGTGTTGGTGTGCCACTGTCGTTCATCACCTTGGGCTTTCTCCATTTTGGTTTAAATTTTTTTTAATTGATGAGTTTACTCCAACCAACAAATTCTTACTTCAAGTAGTTCTCATAGACTGCCTTTTAAAAACTGTCACAATTAACAAAACGGCTTTGAACCATGGATAAGGAGTACCAATGAAAAGCTTAAAGCAAGGATTGCTAGTTGCCGCTATCGCACTTACCGCCCCAGTTTGGGCATGCACTGAAAGTGGAACAGAAGGATTCGTTCCTGAAAACAATTTGAAAATTTCTGTAAACGCAAAAAGATTCGGTGGACTGACTGAAGAGCAGTTCAACATGGCCATTGAAAGAGTGGAGACTATCTACGCTCCAATCATTTCTCAAATGGGTGGAAAACTTGTCATTGACCGTAACTGGGATGATGCCACTGTAAACGCATATGCTCAACGCTCTGGCGATAATTGGATGGTTAGCATGTTCGGTGGATTGGCACGTCATGAAACAATTACTGAGGATGGAATGTCTTTAGTTGTTTGTCATGAAATTGGTCACCATATTGGTGGAGCTCCTAAGAAAGTTTCTTATTATTCAAATTCTTGGGCTTCTAACGAAGGCCAAGCTGATTACTTTGCGAATCTTAAATGTCTACGTCGTGTATTCATGAATGATAATAATGCTGAGATTGTTGCTAAAATGACTGTGCCAGCTGCTTTGACTGAAGCTTGTACTAAGGCATTTGCTGGTGAACAAGATCGTTCTATTTGTATCCGTGGCGGTATGGCAGGTGATTCCGTTGCAAAGCTTTTCCAAGCTCTAAGAAACCAAACAGTTGCTCCAAAATTTGATACTCCTGACCGCACTGTTGTTTCTGTGACAAATGACAATCACCCACAAACTCAATGTCGTATGGATACTTACTTCCAAGGTTCACTTTGTGAAGTAAACGTGAACGATGATGTTCAGCAAGATTCAGAAGTGACAGGCACTTGTCACGGGACACTTGGGCATAAAGTAGGTCTTCGTCCAACATGTTGGTTTAAGCCAGCTGTTCAGTAATTTAAGATTTTTTGAGATCAAATAAGAAGGGCCCTTTGTTGATCTGAGCCCCTAATTTCGGACACAAAATTAAACGAGACTACCCCATTTTTGGGGTAGTCTTATTTTAAGGAGTGTCTTTATGTCCAATTTTTCTGAAAAAGATCGAAGGTCACTAGAA
>CANFNX010000042.1 GCA_947448495.1 Bacteriovoracaceae bacterium
GAGGGAATTCCGTCTGAAAAAACGTCATTAGCGTCCATTCAATTCCTGAGTGAAAAACCGAAAGCATCGGTGAGTGAGCAGGTGACAGTTTCAGAAACTAAAGTTGAACCAAAATCAGATGCCCTTGAATCTCAGCAAAAACACAAACAAGAAAAAATCGCTTTTGGAGATGAGCAGCAGCTTGAATCCTCGACGATTCGTGTGCAAGTCAGCCTGCTGGATAAGTTGATGAATCTCGTTGGTGAAATGGTGTTGGCGAGAAATCAGGTGCTGCAATTTGCACGATCCTCGGAAAATAATGAATTTTTAAATCTCACACAGCGCTTAGATCTTGTGACCACTGAATTGCAAGACAATGTGATGAAGACTAGAATGCAGCCGATTGGGGCCGTATTTAATAAATTTCATCGTGTCGTGAGAGATCTGAGTCGTGAGTTAGGTAAAAGTGTTGAGCTCGTTGTTTCAGGATCTGAAACTGAACTTGATAAATCTCTGCTCGAAGCGATTAAGGATCCCTTGACTCATATTGTGAGAAACTCCTGTGATCATGGGATTGAATCACCTGAAGAAAGAAAAAAGATGGGGAAGCACCCATCGGGAATTCTTTCTTTAAAAGCCTTTCATGAAGGTGGTCATGTGATTATCGAGATTCGCGATAATGGTCGTGGTCTTGATCCTAAAAAAATCCTTGCGAAGGCCCTTGAAAAGCGCATGATTACGTCTGAAAAAGCGGATCAACTAAGTGAAAATGAAATACAACAGCTAATCTTTTTGCCTGGATTTTCGACTGTGGAGCAGGTCTCAGCTGTTTCTGGCCGTGGTGTCGGCATGGATGTCGTGCGTACCAATGTTGAGCGTGTGGGTGGCCTTATTGATCTCACCAGCCAAACGGGTGTAGGGACAAAAATCCGCCTCATGATTCCTCTGACTCTCGCGATTGTTCCAGCGATGATCCTGAGAAACAAGGATGATTTTTTTGCGATTCCTCAGGTAAAGCTTCAGGAGCTTATTCGAGTGGATTTGGATGAGCATCAAAAAACAATTGAAAAGCTTCAAGGCCAATATGTCTTTCGGTTACGTGGCGACCTTCTGCCATTGGTTGATCTTAACCATGCACTAGATCCCAAGCGAGAGGCTTTCAAAAGAACCGTCTTCAATATCGTGGTTCTCAAAACAGAAAACTTTACTTATGGTTTAGTGGTAGATGAAATTTGTGACACCGCTGATATTGTGGTTAAGCCACTACCGCCATTTTTGAAAAAGATTAATATTCTCTCGGCTGCCACCATAATGGGTGATGGCAGTGTCGCGCTGATTTTAGATGCTAAGGGAATTGCTGAGCACAGTGGTGCTCATCACGTGGGACAAGGTAAAGACCTGCGAGTTCAGATAGAAACCAAAGCAAAGACGATCCTGGAAGATAAGGCGGAGTATCTTTACTTTAGTCTGAATCGCCCTGGTGAGTATGCGATACCCCTTGTTCTTGTTCATCGCCTGGAGGAGTTTTATCCTTCTGATATAGAAGTTTCTGGTCTTGAGAAAATGGTCAAGTATCGTGGCACACTATTGCCATTAATTGATCTTGAAAATTATCTAGGTGGAGGCTCCTCTTCTGTGGATAAGGATCAGAAAATTTCCGTGATTGTTGTGAGTAAGCATAGCCGCTTTTTTGGTCTTGTGGTCAATGATATCTTGGATATCGTTGTTTCAGATTCGGAAGTTAAACCACTGCTACGAGAAACCAAAGGTGTTTTAGGAACCATGGTCTATCAAGAAAAGAAAGTCGTCACGATTATGGATGCACTGGGAATCATTGACGATATCCTTGGCTACCCACAAGAGAACAAAAAATTCAAAAAATTTAAGGACACGAAAATACTTTTTGCAGAAGATACGGTCTTTTTTGCTCGCCAGGTGAAAAAAATCCTTGAAGCTGCTGGAGCAGAAGTTGAGCACGCTGAAAACGGTCAGATCGCTTTGGAGATGCTGAAAAAAAGTGATGCATCCACTTACAAAATCATTCTCTCTGACATCGAGATGCCTTCAATGAATGGGTATGATTTTGCAAAATCTGTTCGCTCAGAGGCAAAATATAAAAATATTCCACTGATTGCTTTGACAACTCGATTCAATGAGCTCGATCAGAAACGTGGATTTGATTCGGGCTTTAATAAATATCTGGAGAAACTAAAAAGTGATGAGCTTTTAGAGGCCATACATCAATTGCTAGGAGCAAATTAGATGAGTTCAAGTCAATTTTCAACTTTTTGGGTCGATGAGCGCCTTTATGGGGTGAATATCCAAATGGTGCAAGAGATTACAAAATCGATGAATGTAACCGAAGTCCCATTGGCCCCAGATTATATTAAGGGACTGATTAATCTCAGAGGTCAGATTGCTACGGCGGTCAGCCTGAAAGAGCTTTTTCAAATTCAGTCTCAGCATCACCATGAAGGAAAGATTAATGTCGTTTGTAAAAGTGAATCAAATCTTTTGTCATTAGTTGTGGATGAAGTCGGTGATGTCCTTGAGCTCGAAGATCATCAATTTGAAATGACCCCAGAGACTGTTTCGCCGTCAGTGTCTCGTTTTATGACAGGAGTGTATAAGCTACCAAATAATTTATTAAGTGTGATTGATATAAAAAAAATTATTGATTTTTTAAACGTATAAGTGAGGGAATCCGTTATGAGTATTTCAACTGAAAAATTGTCTGCATTAATGTCTCAAATGATTTCTTTGGCTCCGGTTAACATTTTATTATCCGACAAAGAGGGAAAACTTGTTTTCATGAATGACAGTTCTAAGAAAAACCTTAAAGTCCTTGAGAAATATCTCCCAGACCGCGTGGAAAATATGCTTGGTCAATCGATTGATATTTTTCACAAGAACCCGGCCATTCAAAAAAATATTATCTCCAACCCCAAAAATCTTCCTCATCACGCGATCATTCAAGTAGGGCCTGAGACGATGGATCTTTTAGTCTCTGCGATTTTTGATGAAGATGGCACCTACATTGGCCCAATGGTGACTTGGTCGATTATTACAGAAAAAGTTGCCCAAGAGAAAAAAGCGGCGATGATGACTCAAATGGTTGATCTCTCTCCCATTAATACCATGTTTTCAGATTCTGAAGGTAATTTGATTTATATGAATGAGGCTTCTAAACGTACCTTAAAAACTCTTGAGAAATATCTACCAGATCGTGTTGATAATTTAGTTGGTCAAAAAATTGATATCTTCCATAAACGCCCTGAGCATCAGAAGAAAATTATCAGTGACGCAAGAAACCTTCCTCATTCAGCTAAAATTCATCTCGGGCCTGAAACTCTTGATCTTCTCGTTTCACCCATCTTGGATTCAAATGGTAAGTATACAGGGCCGATGGTGACCTGGGCGGTTATTACTAGTAACGTGAAACTTGCCAAAGATTTAGAAGAGACAGCCGAGCAGCTTGCCGCTGCTTCTGAAGAGCTGTCTACGACGGCTACGCAACTTAATCAAAACTCTAATCTTACTTCACAGCAATCGAATGCCGCTGCTGCCAGCACTGAGGAAGTTTCGAAGGGCGTTCAAATTGTGGCGACAAATACTGAAGAGATGGTGGCCTCAATTAAAGAAATTTCGCGTAATACTTCTGAAGCTGCAAATATTTCAAAAGATACGATGAAACGAGCGACAGACACGAATAAAACCATCACTCAGCTTGGTGTGAGTTCGGAAGAAATCGGAAATGTCATCAAGGTGATCAGTTCGATTGCTCAGCAAACAAATCTTCTGGCGCTCAATGCAACAATTGAAGCAGCAAGAGCTGGTGAAGCTGGTAAAGGTTTTGCGGTTGTTGCCAATGAAGTGAAAGAGCTTGCAAAACAAACAGCGAAGGCGACAGATGATATCACCAACCGTATTAATGCGATTCAAGGCGACAGTAAAGAAGCTGTCTCTGCTATTAATGGCATCTCATCCGTGATCGAAAAACTCAATTCAATCTCGGTGGCCATTGCTGCTGCAGTTGAAGAACAGACGGCGACTGCTAACGAAGTCGCCCGAGTGGTAAAAGAGTCAAATAAAGGGGTTGAAGAGATCGCTAACGTTGTAAGATCAGTTTCCGGAGCGGCAAAACAAAATTCTGCAGGAGCTTCACAAACTCTTGAGGCAGCTCGCTCTCTGACTCTGTTGGCGGAAAAACTCAAAGGCCTTGTGAAAGGTTTAAACAATTAATGAAAATTTTAGTTGTCGATGATTCGATTGTTTTTCGCTCTCAAATCTCTGCCTCGCTCAGCGGGGTGGAGGGAATTGAAATCGTGGGAACAGCTTCTAATGGAAAAATTGCTGTGGCCAAGCTCCAGCAACAGCAGATTGATCTCATCACTCTGGACATGGAAATGCCGGAAATGAACGGTCTTCAAACCATTAAGGAGATCAAACGTCTTCAACTAAAAACGAAGATTATTGTTTTTTCGTCTCAAACGATTCGTGGTGCTGAATCTGCGCTCGAGGCCCTCGCTGCCGGAGCCGATGATGTCGTGGCCAAGCCTTCATCAGAAGATATTAATTTTGATAAGGCCCAGAAGATGATTGAAGAGGCACTTGTTCCTAGGGTTCAACAATTTATGAGAGGCACCTTGGGGGTTTCTCGCCCGGTCATCCGATCAGAGAGTAAACCACCAGCTATAAAGACTGGTTTTTTTGCTAAAAAAAAGAACCTTCATCTCTTTATGCCTAAGGCAATTGTTATCGCTTCTAGTACCGGTGGTCCTTCGGCGTTAGAGTCTATTTTCTCTCAACTTAAATGCACTTCAAAACTTCCCATCCTCATCGTCCAGCATATGCCTCCGGTTTTTACTCAGATCCTGGCCAAACGTATTGGTGAGATCTCTGGTATCCCGACCCATGAAGCGACTCACAATATGCCAGTAGAGGCGGGGCACGTTTATATTGCTCCCGGTGGTTTTCATATGGTGCTTGCTCAAGATGGATCCAAGTTATTTTTAAAATTAAACGAAGATGAGCTGAGAAATTCAGTTCGTCCTGCCGCTGATTTTCTTTTTGAATCTGCTGGGCAAATTTATAAACACCAGTTACTCGGGATTGTGTTAACAGGCATGGGTGAAGATGGAGCCGCTGGAGCAAAATATATTCATCAAGAAGGTGGGGGCATTATCATTCAGGACAAAGAATCCTGTGTGGTGTTTGGAATGCCTGGAGCCGTTTTTGTGAATGATGATTACGATGATATTATGAATTTAACGGAAATTGCAGAATACTTAAGGTCGGTGATAGCATGAGTAAATATTTTGGTGAGTTTCTAGTTGAAAAAGGGGTTATTACCAAGGAGAACCTGGTTGATGCCCTCATTCATCAAATTTCCACGACACCACCCACCTGCCAAATTGTTTTTGAAAATAAAATCTTATCCTCTGCAAATTTGTTTGATATCTTTCGTTACCAACAAGATCATCAAGTGGATTTCATTTCTGCCTCTAAGGCACTAGGTCTTTGGGGGCAAGAAGTTCAAGACAAAGTCAACGCGAGTCTGGAAGAATTGAGAAAGCCTCTGGGCCATATTCTCGTTGGCCGGGGACTTATCGATTTAAAAAAACTCACACACATGCTCGATGAGTTTTTATCTCACATGGTTGTGACCTCACCGAAAGCGGAAGTGGCGCAGGTAAGGCCAGTTGTTGTTGAGATCAAGACAGAATCAGCTCCCTCAAATGCTTCATCCGTTTCGATTGAGGATCTTACAGAGTCAATCCAGCCTGGCATTCTACAGGAGCTTGACGAAACTTTTGATGAAAAAAAGAAAAAAATGATCAGGGTTGCACTCTCATTGGTCAAAGATAATGCAGGGATAGATCTTGATGTTTGTAAAAAACTCTCCAGTGATATTACGAAAATTCTTCATGGTCTTAATGGACAGCTCATGATGCTTGCTCTTGATAAACTAACTGAGCTTTTAGGAGAAATGGAGACCCATATTTCATATATGCAAAAAAATATTAATACCTACACTAAAGAGCTGATCGTTCAAGATGCAGTTGAATTAACGAAGTCTATTGATCTTGCGTGGGCCTTGAAATTAAGTATTCTTGCCAATGGAACGGAGAGAGTTTTTTTTCAGGATACCAAGACTGCTGATCAATTCGGTATTCAAATCCAAGCGTTAAAAAGGTCATAATGAAGAAGTTGAAAATACTGAGTATTGATGATTCTAAGGCGATTCATTCTTATCTAAAACAATGCCTTGCCCCGATTGACCCGCAAATTGATCATGCCTTTAATGGTCAAGAGGCCATTGATAAACTATCCCTCGATCTAAATGCCTATGATCTTATTTTTCTGGATTGGGAAATGCCAGTGAAAGACGGACCGACGACTTTTAGGGAATTACAAGAGATGGGATTAAAAACACCTGTGATGATGATCAGTTCAAAAAGTCATCCCGATGATATTATGCAAATGCTTGAGGCCGGGGTTGCCGAATATATGATGAAGCCCTTCACGGCCGATATTGTTTTAGAGAAGATTAAACAGGCCTTGGGTTAATATGGAAAATCACGCAACGTTAAAATTTTTCGCCGACTTTATTGAGGCAGAATTAGGCATTATCTATGTTGAAGCAAATTATTTTCAACTTGAACATCGTCTTAAAGATATTGCTGTTCAATTAGGCTATTCAGATCTTACGGCCCTGCACCATGCTGCCAGTGCTGGCATCATAGGTCCTATGAAATCTCTTTTATTGGATCTTGCCACCAACAATGAAACAAGCTTTTTTCGTGATCAAGCTCTGTTTCGTGCTCTTTCTGAATCTATGATTCCTGATCTGATTAAAGATGGGAATAAACCGCTGCTTAATATTTGGTCAGCTGCTTCAAGTTCCGGGCAAGAAGTTTATTCTATTGCGATGGAGATTGATCAGGCGAGAAGCGTAAATCTTTCTGTGCCACACATGAAAATACTCGCTTCTGATGTTTCTGAGACGATTTTAAAGCGCGCCGAAATGGGCGAGTACTCCCAACTAGAAATTCAGCGAGGGCTATCTTCAAAGATGCTGCTTCATTATTTTGATAAAAATGATCAGGATAAGTGGGTGATTAAATCGATCTACAAGAATGGCATTACCTTTAAGAAGATAAATCTACTCCATTACTGGGGGGGGATTGGAACCTTCGATATCATATTTTGTCGAAATGTCCTCATTTACCAGAGTGTTGAAAATAAAATTAAGATCATCAAAGAGATTTGTAACCATTTAAACCCTGGTGGTTATCTTTTGTTGGGGGCCGCTGAAAGTTTATTCGGCCTCTCTCATGATTTTGAACAGCTTGTGCATGGTGGGGCCGTATTCTATCGTAAAAAATGATATAATATTTCAGTGTTTTACTACCCCCTTATTTTCTGAGGTGAATAGCTGTCATGGAACAAAATGTGATATTCATGTATCCATTATGTCCTGTTCTTACCCAACTCAAAAGTGAGCTGGAGAAAGATTCAACCTTAACAGTCTTTGAAGTGGATATGGTCGAAGAGTATTGTCAACTCATCCCCAGTCTTGAAGGATCCATCACTTTTTCCGCCGACCTCAAAAAAACCACTAAGTATCTCGAGTCACTTAAAAGCTATTTAACTAAAAAAAATCATTTCAATATTTTTGTCTCAAAACAACTTCCCTCTGGTCTGGCCATGACTAAGATGGAAAAAAATGGACTCAATGAAGCTTATCCAGACTATACAAAATTAGCGGTCCTTCAAAAAAAGGTGGATAGTTTTTTTAAAGTAAGTGAGTCGTTTGAAACGTCAGGAGACAATAAAAAAACATTAGAAAAAAATTCTCAATCGCAGTCTGGATCTGATCTCAAGCTTGAGAAGCTTTTTACCCCAAATAAATTGTCCAAAGACTCATCAGACCTAGAAGAACAAGAGCGAGAGAAAAAAAAGGCTTCTGAAGCGGCTGCTCTTGATGAATTGCTGGGAGATGTGAAAACGCGTGACTCTGCTAGCCTCAGAGGCGAAGATCCGTTAACTAGAACTCAAGCCGCTTATGAAGGGGACCTGAGAACAGAGAAAAAAGACTGGGCCCCTTATACCGGTGAAGCTGAGAAGACTAAAACTCAGGCCGCTTATGAAGGGGACCTAAGAACAGAGAAAAAAGACTGGGCGCCATACACCGGTGAAGCTGAGAAGAGTAAAACACAAGCCGCTTATGAAGGGGACCTGTCGAAGAAAAAGCAAGGCCTCACTGCACTTCAAGACAAAACTAAGCTTGAAGTGAAGCATCTGCCAGCGCGAGAAACCCCAGAATTAAAATTAGAAGAAATACCAGAAGTCATTTTTTATTCTGCTACCAAGGTACTAGATCCAGTGGCCTTCTTTGTCGAAATCATGGTGGGGAACTGGGAGCCGGATTTCAAAAAGAAGTTTCTTAAGATGTCTCTTCTCAAGGTCTATCAGGCGCAGATTTTTATTACTCAGCATGATGGTAGCTGGGAGGAAGAGGCACCCGAAAAACTCAAATCAATTAAAGCGTCTGATTTTTTAAAACCCGTCTGGATTGATGAAGGCACTAATTTGGTAGAAAATATCTTTATTCTCCCCGTCGCCTTCGATGAAAAGATTGTGGGGTCCGTTGGTCTCATTATTCCTGGAAAACTTGATCACGCCAAAATGGGTGAGATGGAATTCTGGTGCTACTTAGGAAGATGCCTATGGAGCTAACATTTTTTAAGTTTCCTGAGGAATTTATAAAAGAATGGTTACTTTCTGGTAAAGATCTTTATTTTTATGATGCTGAGATAAAGCAAAGACATAATGTAAAAGATCAAGACCTGAGTGAATTGTTGCGAAAGTCACAAAGAGAAACAGATTCTTATTTTCAGGTGTTGGTTAAGGACTATCAATCGGTCACGGATAATGATCTCATTCTGGCAGTTGCAGAACAAAACCGTGATCTTCTTTTGGCACTTGATCGCTTTGAAGAGAGAAAAGAGAAGTATGAAAAGTTTTTCAAAAAAGAGTGGAACTATCTCTTAGAACTTAGTCAGGCGATGAAGAAAAATGATTTTCTCCCCGTTCTAAATCTGATTCAGGCCGATCTTGCTCATGATCCGCAAACGATCAGTGTCTTTGCCTCAAGTGTCTCTGAAACACTGGAAAAGCTGCTAAGAAGGGATAGCGCTCTTTCCCGAATGATTGCGTTTAATTACTGCTGCTACAAAGATTTAGGCTATGACGAAAGGGCCACCTTGTACGATCTTTTAGGTGCCGTTATTTTAAAAGATCTTGGTCTTTCTCAGAACCGGGCGCAAGATATTTTTAAAAAGAATGATATCTTTTATAAACACCCATATTATTCATTATTTCTTATCAAGAAACTGCCCTTTGAGCTTTCTCAGCAATGTTATTTCTTTATCCTTGATCATCATGAGAGACGAGATGGAACAGGCTTTCCCCGGCAAAAGACCGGTGATTTTTTTCATCCCCTGTGTGACGTGCTTAAGGCCGGAGAATGGATCTTTTTTGAAAATTCAAAGCTTTCTGATTACAAGAAGGTACTGAGAGATATTGGAGAAAAATCTCAAGGCGCAGAACTTATCAATACTTCTCTTTTGGCCAGCCTGAATCTGATAAATTCTTATTTGAATGAATAGATCTTCGTTTTTTAAACGAAGATCTTATCAATTTTTTGCTTCAGGGTATCTGGATTGAAAGGCTTAATAATGTAGTTACTGACTCCGGCCTTCACTGCAACCACTACATTCGATTGTTCTGCTTCTGCAGTCACCATCAGGAAAGGAATTTTTTTAAATTCTTCTTTACCTCGGACATTCTTCAATAGATCGAGGCCCGTCATTCCAGGCATGTTCCAGTCTGAAATGATAAATTCAAACGGGCGACCGGCGGCGTGTGATTCTTGAATGAGCTGCCATGCCGGAACTCCATCATCTGCTTCTGTGATGTTATCGCAGCCCATTTTTTGAAGCATTCCCTTGATGATTTTTCTCATGGTATTCATGTCATCAACAACAAGAATTCTTAGTTTTGGATTAAAGGCCATTCGTCACTCCATTGCAAAAATATATTTAAGTTAAACTTTCTCTGTAACAAATATCAAACATAAACTCACCATGATCGCTACTGATAGTGGTTTCAATCACAACTGTATTGGCGGGATATTTAATTTCATAATCTTTCCCTTTGACTCTGGTGGGAGTCGACATTCCAATCTTGTATCCTTGTGTCGCAAGAACTTTTTTAGCATTCCCCATCACAATATTAGCAATTTCAGCACCAGTATCTTCCATGTCTTCGTGATAATCTTTAAATTCTTGCATCAGCATCGCCGAGGCAATTTTTAGATAGACCTCTTTACTGAACGAGAAGGCGATCAGACCATTAAAGGCTTGCTCTTTGCCATCTTTCATAACGGTTCCATTCATACCAATCATGGCCGTAACTTCACCTTTGGCCTTTGAGTCTGATTTTAGTTTGGGTGAATGTGGGGTAATATTTGTATTCACCATGACTTTGAAAGTTTCTCTCAAAGCATCAATGAATGGTTTGGAGAATTTCAAATAAGATTCGATATTCATGGAAAGCGCCTTTATTAGTAAGTCCCTAAATTATCGGCGAATATGGAATAGAAATAAATCAAAAACTCCTGTCAATTTAGACTGAGAGAGGTTGTCAGGATAAAGTCTGACCACTTTTATTTCTTCCTTTAATTATGATAACTTTGACCTCCTTTATGAGGGAAAATGGATATTATAAAATTCAAATTTTAAGAAGGTTTTAATGAAAAAGTTTGCTCTTGTTACTGGTGCTAATCGTGGAATAGGGCTTGAAGTGGCCCGCCAGCTCATAAATCTCGGCTATTTTGTTTATTTTGGGTCTCGAGACATAAATAAAGGTGAGACTGCGATCAAGAAGAATTTTTCCGATACAAGCTCTCTCATGCTGGTTCCCCTTGATGTCACTGACCTTCAATCCATTAAGCATGCGGTGACTAAGATTCAACAACACTCTGGTCATCTAGATGTCCTCATCAATAATGCCGCTATTCACTACGACGATTGGGAAAACATTTTGAATGTTGATATGAAAATTGTAAGAGAAGCTTTCGAGACGAATACCTTAGGCCCACGGGTGATGATTCAAGAATTTTTATCCTTACTCACTTCCTCCTCCTCGGCCCGGATAGTGAATGTCTCCAGTGAGGCCGGCGCTACAAGCTGCCTCACTGGACAAACTCCTGCCTACACCCTTTCAAAATACGCCTTAAATGCTATCACCCGCATGTACGCACGGGACCTAAAAAAGAAAAACATTCTTATCAATTCCGTGTGCCCAGGTTGGACCAATACAGATATGGGTAAAGGAGGAAGAGCTATCCCCGAGGGAGCTAAAAGTGTTGTTTGGGCCGCGACTCTGCCAGATTCTGGGCCTACGGGTGAATTCTTTAGAGATGGCAAGAAATTATCCTTCTAGTCTTTCTTTCTAGCTAAAAAGAGTCATCTTGGGGCTGAACCTTGATCGAAGGTTTGTCTTTATTTTCCATTTGCTCGATATTCTGCATCTCCTCATCGCGAAAGCGCTGGCGCGCCCGACGGCGACTGGAAGGCGAAGAGTATGTGCATCCATTTCCTTCACAGCCTTGAGTGACACCATGATTGGTATTAGTCCCAGTTGCTGGATCTGATTCTTGTGAATATGAGCTGAAACTAGTCATCAAGAGAATAGCTGCCATTAAGGATTTCATGTGGCCTCCCGGTATTTAGCTTTTCGACATTTAATCGCCCTTTCCTTAATGAATTGCCAACATAAGATGCCAAAAAACTCCATACCTTGTTAGCTAAGCCCTTGATACTAAGCTATGGCTTGGGTTCAAGACCAATGGTTATTATGATCACTTGAACCGGAGATTTTATGAAAACTTTCTTGATTGCTTTAGGTCTAACATTTTCATTATCAACGATGGCCGAAATAGAGAGTTTTTTAAAAATGTCGGATCAGGATCTATTTAATGCTGCCCTGGCCGGCAAGGTAGGTAAGTGCTAGATCTTTGATTCACGTTCAAACAGTTCACATTTTTGTGATTACTATGCCAAAGCACAAGATCCAACTGGTTCTTATGTCGGCTTGCCAGACGCTTATGGATCTGGGTGTTTAGTCGCTCCTTCTGGGCCTAAAGGAGTGGGTGTATGTTGGGGAAGTCCTAATACCTATGATCAATATAACCAATCCAGCACTCCAATCTGTACCAATGATTATGTAAAGAATGGGGCCAATATGATTCGAATAGGCCTCATGAAGGGACTCTGTGGGCCCGTCAAAGTCGCTGACACAACTCCACGTAAATGTGAACTCAAAGATGTGGGTTTTTATGATGAAGAGCTTTCAACTGTTCTAAGCATGGTTGTGATTGACAAATATGCTTCAGGGAAGCTGGGCCTAAAAGAAGGTCGATATCCGTTAAGACAATTTAGAAAAGATTATAATAGAAATGGAAAGAAGTGCTTGGATTCTGGAGCGATCGCTTTAGAGGTTGAGAAAAAATCCACCTTCCCGGGACCTATTGATAAATGGTCATTCTCAGTAACAGATGAATCAAAAAATTTTTTTTCTAATTTTGGTTTTAAAAGCTTGAATAAAGATGTCTACGGCAACTCCTTTGATGTTCATGTTGAATTTGAACCAGGTTCAGGCCGATTGCCAGGCTGTAAAATCTTAAAGGCACGGCTTAACGGAGTTAAAGTAGGACTTCGTTTAAAATCCTATACTACGGATGAAGCATGGGATTGTGTCAACAACGACGTGATAACTGATTCATCTGGAGCAGAGAGTTCTCAGACTTGCTCTGGCACCACAAATGAGGAATTATCCAAAAGTCTTCAAAAGGAAAGAGAGGATTTATCTAAAGTGAAATCAAAGCTTGAGAGTGAGAAAAATGAGTTGAGTACTAAACTTGAAGGACAGAAAAAGGATTTCTCTAAAGAAAGAGACACTTTCGTCAAAGAACAGAAGCGCCTTGAAGATGATAAAAAAAGACTGCAGGAACAACTTGATAAATTAAAAACTGAACTCGATAAGGCGAAAAACGAAATCTCTAAAGGCCCATCTCGTCCTCAGCAACCAAGCCCAGTACGGAGATCGGCAAAGTAATCTCTTAAGAGATTACTTGAGTTTTAATTTAAGGCCAACATAAGAGCTAGCATTGGTAAAATTTGTATCCAGACTTTTACTACTCGTTCCATCGTAAATCGATTGAGAGCTCTTTTGCCAACTCACTTGATTGTTCCAAAGAAGATCGAGCTGATAGGCATCGCTTTCTTTAATTTTATGACTGAAGTTGATTTGTCCATGAAACCCATAACCATTGAGGCCTGAACTCTTAATGTTATTATCATTTAAGCTCTGAGAAAGAGGGAACCTCGCAAGACCTCTTAGCTCCATGTTTTCAAAATATTTTTCAAGAAATTCGTATTTTTTTCTCAGACCTAAGCCGAGTATGGACTGAGTCTGTGGAGTGTAAGTAATGTTCCCTAGATGGTTATAAATTATTGGGCTTTGGTTTTGTCCCCAGTTCAGAATCAAGTCTTTAAAAATAAAATTGAGATTTAAATTATGAAAGTTTTGGTGTGCCGATGAGTTGGCCTGCTGATAATAAAGATTAAATTGTTCCCAGCTGGCCTCGATATCTAAATCTTTGTGACTGTAACCAATTATGCCCTGGACGTTTTTGAAATTGAATTCCCCGCTATCTGCATCACCTAAAGTTCCACGCTGACCAATGGAGTTGTAGCGAGCGCCATATAGACCAGCGACCCAAAAACGACTAATCCAATTCATCTGATCCTCGACAGCTGGCGGTGTCTCCTCACTCATTACTGCTTCCACTGGTGATTCTATGGGTGCTGGAGCTTCGCTCATGACCTGAGTTTCAGATTCTTCCGCTGGTTGAACACTTAATGGTTCAAAGTCGGGTAAGACAATCGTTTCACCTGGAAGAACAAAATTTTTATTTTTAACTTTTGGATTTAAGTGGAGTAATCGGCTGAGTGATCCATTAGGACCATAGATCTGTTCTTTGGGATATTTTTTTCTTAGGATCCCGGATAAGTAATCGCCTCGTCTTACGACATAGGTTTCAAGCGCCAGTGCGACTGAACTAAAAGTCATTAAAGTAAGGCCAAGGGTAGATAAACTTCTTTTATTCATACACAAATGATTTCAAATAAATATCTCTAAGTAAATGAAATCCTTAGTTAAAAATAAAAACACTCAAGATAAGGTGCTTTTTGTCCGAAATGCTCATTTATGAAGTGTTTTTTATTTAATCGTTATATTGTTTTGGTTTTTTGGGTACTTAATATTTTCGCTCTTGAATCCTGTAACAATGTTGGAACTTCCACCTTTAGTGGTGCCGCCATTCAGGGGACTTCATCCTCTGCAATTCTTGAATTTGGCGCTTGGCTGATCCCAACTACTAATTCTGGAAATGTCTCAGTGATTCGTTTTACCATTATGAAGGCTCGATCTGGTGAAACAGTTACTGTTTATACGGATAGTGCATGTGCCACGACACCGATTGGTTCTTCAGTGGCCACTGGAAACCCCGTGACCGCTACGATTGTCACCAATCCCTTAAAAATTGGGACTTCCCAGTCTTTTAACCTTTATGCCAAGGGATCGCGTACTACGGAGTGTCGATCATTGTCTGAAACCTATGCTTTCTCATGTCCCACTGGTTATATTCCGGTCACTGGGAATTCTGCTGTTGATGCTCCAGAAGATTTTTGCGTTATGAAGTGGGAAGCGAAGTGTGCAACTGATTTAACCGGATCTTCAAGTTGTGCTAGTGCGACAGGGGCCCCTAGTGCCTCGAAAGTCGCGGTCTCGACTGCTGCTGGTTTGCCTTGGAGTAATATTTCTCAAACAGATGCAGTTGTCGCTTGTGCTAATTTGAATTCCCTTCAATCTGTGACGAACCGTTATGACTTACTATCAAATCCGGAATGGATGGCAATTGCTAGAGATATTGAAAAAACAACGACGAATTGGTCTGGATTGGCCATTGGCAGTGGTTACTTATCAGTCGGACGCGCCAACAGTTATCCAGGCCCCCGTAGTTGTGATGGTCTACTGCAGAATGCTTCAGCTTTGGATTGTGCCGTTCTAGGCAGTGATAGCGTTTACAACAGGACTCACAATCTTTCTAACGGCCAAATCATTTGGGATATACCGGGCAACGTATGGGAGTGGGTGGATTGGGCCATTACACCTGGACTAAGTGGCCCACCAACTTCATGTAATCGTGGTTGGCTAGATATGCCATCCCTACCAAGCTTTTGCCCTGAGTATGAGTCAAAAACCTATGCTCCTTTATTTTCTCCTTACAATTTAGGACTTGGTGAAGTTCTTACAGGTAGCGCTGGAGCTGCTATCCGTGGTGGAGAATGGTATGATGGGTCGACATATGCAGGGATTTATGCCTTGATGCTAACTCATTCTTCTGCAGAAACTATCGATGAAATCGGCTTTCGTTGTGTCTACCGTCCTGAGAAGTAAGACATGACTCAGTTCATCTCCTTGATGATTTCTTGGAGAGCCTTATAGCTTGTTTCTCTCTTGGCGGATTTGTTCTTCTGAAAATATTCTTCGGGATTCTCCATAAACTTTAAAAAATCAACAATTCCCTCAATAAGCTTTTGGCTATCTTTAATTTTCGGGAACGGCAGCATTTTCGTTTTTGGATTGATTAAATTTGGATCGAAAATATATTTTTTAACATACTCGGCTCCTTTGTTTTGGAGAGTTTGATGTTTAATCAAGTCAAAACTATTACTTCCTCCCACTTTGCCAATGGCATGGCAGGAAAGGCAATATCTCTTATAAGTTTCATAACCCAAGAAAACGCTCGCCTCCACCGCATCTTGATGGATTCCTAAATCAATCTTTTTTGAAATCAGATTGATGGTTCTAATTTGATAGAGAGATCTGTTGCTAAGTCTAACTTCTTTGCTCGCTCCCTTTAAGTTCCATACAAGATAGAGGGGTGAAAGAGGGACAAGAATTTTTTCTTTTTTGCTAAAACGCACAAATTTATCACCATCGGCGCGATCATAGGCGAGGATAGAGTCAGTTTGTTGGAAACGAGAAAGAGAAATTAGGGGATTGATATTGTTATCAGTTAAAAACTCAATCTCGTGAAGTTTTTGTATTTCGGGATAATATTTTTCAATAAAAGAAAGTGTCGATACTCCGACATAGAGCTCAGACCGTTGGGTCGTCTTATTAAAGTACTCAAGATTAACGGGCTTCATTTTTTTGATCTCATCCAAGGGAACCTTTGCCAGGTCCTTACCATCCAGAGTGATAGCTATATTTTGGGCGAATGCGAGGCAGGAGTTTAAAAGCAGAACGGAAATTATAATGATGATCTTCATCATTATATTATTAACCTACATTTGTTCAAGTAAAGAAAAATTTCTTAAATATATCGTGCTAGTCTTGGTTTTTTTAGCATCAGGCCATCACAAAGTTCTCCCGAATGATCTAACTCGATAAGCTTTTTCAGGAAAGTTTCCTCATTAACAGGATTTTTTGTACATGAGCTAGATCTAAACTATTGATCTTGTATTTTGCCAAGACCTCAATCAGGCTTAGAACTCCATATCCATCTAGATCTATGATTCTTCCAGACTTTTCCTCGACAAGATATATTCACCGATTATTGCTCATGCTAATCTTAGGGGGTGAAAGATTTACCCAAGAAATTCTCCCTTATCGACATAGAAACCACCGGTCATTTGCGTAAAGGTCAAAAGATCATCGAGATTGCCATTATCAATATTGATGGGGATGAAATCGTTGAGGAGTATTCTACACTCCTAAATCCAGAGCTTAGGATTCCTTATTTTATTACCAATCTCACGGGAATCACCAACGAAGCCGTAGAGCATGCCCCAAAATTTTACGAAGTTGCCAAAAAAATTGTGGAGCTGACTGAAGACCGAGTCTTTGTCGCTCATAATGTCTTCTTTGATTTTAATTTCATTAAGCATGAGTTTGCTGAGCTGGGTTTTAGTTTTAATCGGGATAAACTATGTACTGTTCAGCTCGCTCGAAAATACTTACCTGGGCATAAATCCTATTCCCTAGGCGAACTATCCAAGGATTTAGCTATTACAAATTCTGGACGGCATCGGGCGATGGGAGACGCGAAGGCGACTTTTGAATTATTTAAAATGATTCAGCAGAAGATGCATTCACAGGATATTTTACTCACGGATTCAAAAAAAATAGCTCTTCCCCCTTTACTCGATCGGGAGAGTTTTGATCATCTCCCCCATGCCATAGGTGTTTATTACTTTTATAATTCTCAAAGGGAGATAATTTACATTGGAAAAAGTGTAGATATCAAAAAGCGCGTGACTCAGCATTTTCATCCTAATCTCAAAAGACGAAAAGATATAGAATTAAAAAATCAGATCGCAAGCGTTTCATTTGTGCTTTTTCCCCATGAACTTGCGGCCCTTGTCTATGAGTGCCAGGAAATCAAAAAGCATTACCCTCGTTACAATCACGCTCTTAAAAGAAAAAGATTTCCTTACGCTCTTAAATTAAAACAAAATAGTGCTGGAATAGATGAAATCATTTGCACCCATAATGACGGTACTTTTCATCCTCTGATGGCAGTCAAGAGTAAGAAAGTTGCAGAAGGAAGAATTGAGGCGATTTATAAAAATCTGCTTGGCCCCTTCAATAATAGTTTTGAAAAGCAGTCAAAGATTGATCTCCTGATTCAAAAGCTAGGAGCTGAAGGTTTTAACACCTATCTTGAAAAAATGTTCTTTAAAAAAATTCCACCCCAAGCAGATTTTGAAATTCCGCTCACTTCAAATCATGAAAATCTTGGTTACATTAAGGTCCAAAATTTTCGGCCGGTGGAGATGTTGATTCGGAATTTATCTGATGAAGATACCATTTACTTATTGGACGGTGATCCAGATATGGCCTCTATTGTTTGTCATTTTTTTAGTTGATCGCTAGTTAATGGCGGGCCTGTAAGTAGCTAATGGTTTTTTCGATATCTTCTTTCATAAGCTCGCCACTTTTCTGATAGCGAAAACTTTCCAGGAAAATGATCTTCTCTTCATTATCCATCTTCGCGTTTGCCAGGTAGGCACTAAGACCAAAGCTATGGAAGTGAATTGGATTGCTTGTATCATTTAACTCCCTCAAGAAAAAATCCGCACAAATTTGACTTGGCTCATTCTCACATTTAGATTTTAGTTCTAAAAAATGCTGAAATTTGGGCCCTTCAGCCTCTTGATAAGAGGCATTTTCATACTGGGCAATAATGGCTTCAATTTGGGCAATTCTTCTCAGATCTTGATCTGATTTTTGCAAGGTATGAACTTCATTTAAGTCGTTTTCATTTTTTTCTTCATACGCTTGATCAGTATCAACAGACCGTTGGGAAGACCTTTGTTTGGTGATGGCACCTTCAGAATTTTCGCTCTTTTTCCAAAGGTGCCAGTTGCAAAGCACGGCGACAGTAATGATGAGAGATAAGGTTTTCATATTAAGTTAAACCCTGCCAGAGGTAATGGTTGTAAAATCAGTTCGGCTGACAAAGTCCGGTAGTGCAATTGAAGCTACCATAGCTAACTTCGCATTCAAGGCGAGAGCTGGGTTTTAAAGTAAAATTAATGGAGTTGTTTGCAGCGGAATCAAGCCTAGTTGAACCGGCCGAAACTGATCCGGAGATTTTTAACAGTGGCACACCCACAGTTGGAGTTAGCTTTCTATGGAGAATCACGTGAGAGGCAAAACTCGTGATCAAAGAGCGGCAGTGGGTATCAAGTGAATCAGTGCTGATTGAGACAATCTTATTCAGCCCACCGGCTCCGCCTGTGACGTTTCCAAATGCTGTCAGGTTAACGCTGGTGACTCCGGGAGAGACAAATACATTTTTAATAGAGCCAACGGCCTGAAGGGAAACATCAATCGTAGTGATGGCAGTTTGGGCCAAAGTAGTAAGAGAAAAACTTAAAGCCAAGATAAAGAAAATGATCTTTTTCATAATAATCCTCCCGGATTTGTTGGTTGGTTCATGATTTGGGGGAATTTGGATTTTGTGAAAAGAATTTAAAAATTCAGGTCGCTTTCACGTGAAAACAGATACTTGATTAAGGGGGGAGTGATTGTGGGAGGTAGGCCACGCGCTCTCAATTCAAGTTTCTGCCAATTGGTATCGCCAGGTAGATGAATATAACCGTGATGGATCTTCCCCCTATTCCTGAATACCCAAGGGACTTTTTTTACTCCTACTGGAAGCTCCTTACTCTTACGATGGCGGAACTGACTAATAAATGGCTTTGCGGCCAATAGGAGACTATATGAAAGGATTGTTAATTGGATTATTGGCCCTGGGATCACTTTCGGCCTTGGCAGATTCAGAGATTGCAAGTGGGCTTTGCCGCCCAGGTTTCTCATCAGGTTCTTTAAACTCAGTAAAAAAAGCGACGATTGATTCGAAGATTAGTGAAATTCGTGGCGCAGGTTTGATTTACTTACTTCAAATTGAAATTGCTAAGGAGTCAGATCCAGCTCGACGAACTGCGGATTCAACGATTGCCATTTCTGCCAGTAAAGAAGCCTCGGGGACAAGCTTACAATTGATGGAGGACATCGAAAACAAGCTGCGTGGAGGTCGAGTAAATGCCCTTTGCGTGCGCGTGGATCCAAACTCTTATCGAAGAGACATCGTTTTACCGCAGGCCTTTGATTTTAAATTTAAAGAGGATCTTGTTTTTGAGCTTGATGTGAATCGGCCTTTTCCGCTTTAGTCTTTACTAACGTCCAAACTTAAAAGCCTTGGTTACATTGGCCAAGGCTTTAATCATCCCTATTAAAAAACTCTCGCCATCACCCACAAACCAGCTGCTGTCGTATCTAAACTTGGTTTTTTAAGCTGACTTGGTCTAAGAAAAGGATATAGAGTGAGAGATTTATTCACCACATATTGAGGTCCCATATAAATATCTTCATAGTTTGAAACGGCGTAGTTTAATTTTTTTACACCGGGCTTTGGAAGATTATGGCTAATTTCATTTTCATAGAAGGCCACAAATTGCCATTTATCATTAAAGCTATAAGTCACGCCTGGAGCATTGTAAAAACGCCATCTCTCTTGCGTTGAAGAAGAATGGTAGGCATAAGTTCTAAAAGATTGCCACACAAAGACCGCCCACTTCTTATTGATCGTCCAATCAAAGAAGTTACTAACCTCAGGCTGCATGTAAGTGTTGGCGTTCTGCCCGTTTCTATCAGTGGGTAATCTTACACCGGCCCTGACAAATAAGGTCATCGACTCATCGGCATTGCTCCAGTACACA
>CANFNX010000043.1 GCA_947448495.1 Bacteriovoracaceae bacterium
GACATTTGCGTCTGGAACGGCCGATACCTTAAGGTTAATTAAAGGGGCCCACCAAATTCTCGATGAAATTTATCGAGCAGGATACGAATATAAAAAGGCGGGTGTGTTGTTAAATCACCTCGTCCCTCAGAGCGAAAATCAATTAGATCTTTTTTGTGAACTTGGTGATGACCGGGAAAAGCTTAATCAGGTGATTGATCTTATTAATAAAAAGTTCGGGGCCCGTACGATTCAAAGTGCTGCCTGTGGTTTAGACCAGCAATGGAAAACCATTGCTGATTATAAGTCCGCAAAATACACCACAGACTGGAAGCAAATCTTAAGGATAAAATTAGGTTCCTAGCCTTGTCGAGGAGTGTTGAGTTTGTCATGCTCGCACCATGACAAAACAAGAAATTCCAAGCCTTGATTGTAATGATTATGAAGAAATTCTTAATATGCCCCAACAGTTGGTGGTGGTGCTGGATGCTGATGGAAAAATTGTAAGATCAAATATTGGAAAAGTTCAAGTCTTAGGTTGGCAGCCCGAGGATGTGGCCGGACTACCGTTTTCTTCCTTTATACATGAAGCGGATCAGGCCAGAGCTGTGGAAAAAGTTCATCAGCTCTTAACCCATCAAGAAGAGAAGTTTTCCATAAGGATTCGTTGTCTTAAAAAAGACGCAGGCTTTCGTTGGATCGCTTGGACCGCCATTGAGAAGGAAGGTTATCTTTTTGCTCTCGGAGTAGATGCCAGTGATTCCGTAAAAACAGAGCATGATTTGCTTCAGCAAGAGCAACTCAAAAAAGATTATCAAACTCGCTTTACCGCTTTTTTTGAACAATCGGCTTACCCGATGCAAATTTTTTCTCGCACAGGTTATTCCCTGGCCGCCAATCACGCTTGGGAAATTCTCTATGATACCAAAAGAGAATTCTTAGAAGGTTATAATGCTCTGAATGACCCTCAGCTGACCAATACCCCTGGGCTTGAAGCATTTCAGCGTGCTCTACAAGGTGAGGCGGTGGAAATTCCCGCCTATTTCTATGATCCGAAAAAAAGTGGACATGCCGGTCGAGCGCGCTGGATTGAAACGTGGTTTTCTCCCGTGAAAAATGAAAATGGTGAAGTGATGGAAGTGGCGCTGATTCATAAAGATGTGACAGAAAAAATTCAAACCCAACTCGCCTTAGTTAAAAATGTTTCCGAGCGAAAAGCCTCTGAAGAAAAACTGAAATTGCTGACCGAGCGCTTTTCTTTGGCAGTGAAGTCAGGAAATATTGGGATTTGGCAATGGGTACCTGGACTGGAAAATATTGATTGGGATGAAACGGCCGAGAACATTTATGGAACGGTTCCTGGACTTTTGCCTAAAACGCTGGACTCATTTAATGATCTGTTACACCCACAGGATCGGGAGATGGTGCAAGCGGTGATCTTAAACGCTGTTAGAAAACAACAAAAGTTTCAGATGGATTATCGCATTATTCGCTCTGATGGAGAGCTTCGCTGGATCCAAAACAATGGCATGATTCTCAGTAATGAACAGGGCCAACAGATCATGGTGATGGGAACAGTCATGGACATCACCGAAAGGGTGGAAGCGATTCGGACTCGCGATGATTTTATTTCGATCGCCTCTCATGAGTTGAAAACACCCCTGCAGAGCTTGACTCTGCAAAATCAAATGCGAAAGCGAAATTTACAAAAGGGGATGTTCGATCTGTTTATCCCTTCAAATTTGGATAGGATGATTGATTCAGATTTAAAACATCTTTCACGAATTAATCGACTGATTGATGACATGCTCGATATTACGCGCATCCGCGAGGGGAATTTAACTTTTATTCAGCAGAAAATGGAATTTTGTAGTTTCTCTAAAGATGTCGTTGAACGCTTTCGTCCTCAGACGGATGCAGTTGGCTCCGTTCTCTCACTGCGCTTATGTGAGGCCACCATCGTTGAAATTGATAGTTATCGTATCGAGCAAGTCATCGTAAATCTTTTAAGTAATGCCATGAAGTATGGTGCTGGTAGGCCCATTCATGTGGAGATTGAAAAAAAGGCATCAACGATTCAACTGATGGTGCATGATCATGGACCAGGGATTAGGCCAGAAGATCGAGGTCGGATTTTTGAGCGCTTTGAGCGAGCGATCTCCGCTCGAGAAGTCAGTGGGCTGGGTCTTGGTTTGTATATCTCAAAACAAATCATGGAACAGAATCAGGGAAGCATCAGGGTCAATAGTGAGATAGGAAAAGGCTCAACTTTTATCATGGAATTGCCCTGCTCAAATTAAGTTCATTGACGATATTTTGTCCTAAGGATAGGATCAAACATTATGGCAAAAAAAATTCTCGTCATTGAAGATGATACTGCGATTCGAGAACTTCTCGTTGAACTCCTGAATTCTGAGGGCTATGAAGTCCTATCCGCTGTTCATGGACAAGAGGGAATAGACTTTCTCAAAAATGGGTCTTTGCCTGATGTGATTTTGATGGATCTCATGATGCCCGTGATGGATGGCTATGCTTTTCGGACTGAACAATTAAAAAATTCAAAATGGTCCACTATTCCCACTATTGTGATGTCGGCCGAGGCCCAGGCCAGAGAAAAGCTTAAACCCTATCATGTGAATGATTTTTTGAGTAAGCCAGTCGAGCTTGACACTATTCTCAGTACAATTGCGAAGTATTGTTAATCAATTTTCTTTTTCTTATTGTTGTCTTTGATAAAATACTTTCATGTATAAAATATTTGGTATTCCTAATTGTGACACCGTCAAAAAGGCCCGAACTTTCTTAGAATCAAAATCCCTTGATTTTGAGTTTGTCGATTTTAAGAAAAATCCACCAACCTTGGAGCTCATTCATTTATGGGAAAGTGTCTTCGGCAGTCTGCCCGTGAATAAAAAAGGTGTCACGTACAAAAAGTACGCTGTTGAATTTGAAAAACTCTCTCACGCCAAGCAAGTTGAATTCTTAATCAAAAACTCTTCGATGATCAAACGTCCGATTTTGCAGAAAGGGCAGAAAGTCTTATGTTTTGGTTTTGATGAAATTGAATATAAAAAAACACTAGGAATATAAATGGAAAAGATTAAGGCCTATCTTCTAGACTACTCATATCTCAAAAGTATTCAGAGCCTTCTTCACTGGGACATGGAGACCATGATGCCCGCGGGGGCGATCGATGATCGGGCGAAACGCTTGAGTTATATTCAAGGTAAAATTCATTCGCATCTGACAAATCCGGCCTATGAAAATATGTTGCATGATTTTTCTCAAAAAAAGAAACTCACGACATTAGAAAAAAAACTTCTTCAAGAATTACAGTGGGACTTCAAGCTTAACCAAGCTCTTCCTCTCAAACATGTGGAGGAGCTCTCCCTTGCTGCTTCTCACGCGACTCATGTATGGGCGACGGCCAAGAAAAAAAATGACCTTAAATCATTTCTTCCTCATCTTCAGAAATTGATCGATCTCAAGCGACAAGAAACTAGTTATTTTAAGACTAAAAAACCCTACGATGCCCTGATTCAGCTCCACGATAAGGAATTTACCTCCACTCAGATCACAAAACTCTTCAAAGATCTTCGAGTCGGATTAATGAAGCTTGCGGCCCAGGTGAATGAAGATGGACGGTTCGTGAAAGTAAAGGATCTCAAAGGCCCCTTTCCGATCGAGGAGCAACGGAATTTAAGTCTTCGCATCGCTCGGGCCTTTGGACTGCCAGAGTCTTATTCGCGCCTGGATGTCTCCTCTCATCCTTTTAGCATTAATATCTCTCCACAAGATCAGCGTATAACTACGCGCTACGATTTAAATCACTTAGATTCATTATCCTCAACGATGCATGAAGTTGGGCATGCCCTCTATGAATTAAATCTTCCACGAGAATGGGAGGGCACACCTTTTCAAGAAGCGATTTCACTTTCGGTTCATGAATCTCAATCTCGCTTTTGGGAAAATGTGATCGGACGGTCGGAAGCTTTCTCAGAATTCATCTTTTCAGACATGAAAAAAACGTTTCCGAAATCCATGAAGTCCATAACTCCAGAACAACTCTTTTATACTTTTAACAAATCCACTCCGGGACTGATCCGAGTAGAGTCCTGCGAACTTTATTACAATTTTCATATTATTATTCGGTATGAAATCGAAGAGATGATTTTTAACCAAGGTCTTAACGCCAAAGATATTCCGGCCATTTGGAAAGAGAAATATCAGAATTATCTCGGGCTAAAACCAAAAACGGATCAAGAGGGCCTGTTGCAAGATTCTCATTGGGCGGGAGCGGCTTTTGGTTATTTTCCAACTTACACGTTGGGAAATCTCATCTCAGGTTCTCTTTATAAGAAGATGAAAAAAGATATTCCACAGATGGAGAAGCTTATTAAGAAGGGGGATTTTAAACCGATTCTTAAACATCTCACCCAAAATATTCACTGCCACGGGCGTGCATTAAAGGCCCAGGATCTCATTGGCCCATTGGATGTGAAGGATTATCTTTCTTACTTAGCTGAAAAATTTCAAGGATGATGGAATGGATTTTTTTTTAGGTGTGATGGATCTACAAGAAGCAAAAAATCATCAGCTCAAACTTAAAAGCCAGGGAGTTGAAATTTCTCTGAAAACGAACGGCAAAACCTGTACCACGGGCTGTAAAGTCACCGTGGAGGTCTGGGGAGCCGAGACAGATCAAGAGAAACTCAGAGAACACTTTCAGCAAGATTACCTCAAGCATGTTCGGGGCCATGAACCCAACTTTGAACATTTACGTCACGTGTTCGATCCCACCGCCTCCGAAGTGATTTGTCAGGCCTGTGGGGCGAGTTTTGCCCCCACTCAACATGAGTGTCCAGACTGTGGTCTGGTTTACTAGATATTAATACTCTACTTTTCGATTACGTTTTCTCTCGGCCTCTTTCTTTTTTGAGCTGAGGCGCTGAAGAACGGCACTTCGTTTTGGCCTTGTTGCTCTTCGCAGTTTAGGGGGAAATTGAATTTCAGCGATGAGAGAGTGAAGTTTTGAGATGCAGTCATCAATGTTATCTTTCTGGCTGCGATGTTTTTGGCCCACGATCTGGACCACTCCGGAGTCTAAAACATACTGAGGAAAACGCTCTTTAAATCGTTCTTTCATTGAGGGAGAAAGGCTTTCACTCAAAAGCATATTCCAATCAAGAATAACTTTAGAATTCACTTTGTTGACGTTTTGTCCGCCGGCCCCACCACTGCGAGCAAAGGAGAAAGAGAATTCAGAAAAGGGGATGGTTATTTTGTTCATAGGAGTTACTATATTAGCATGAAACAATCTGACTGGTTTGTTTACATTATCCAGAGTGAAAAAGGCCATTTCTATACAGGAATCACCACGGATGTCCAAAGGCGCTTCAAGGAGCATGCCAATTCACCTAAAGGGGCGAAATACTTTAGAGGAAAGGTTCCAGTCCAGGTGGTCTTTCAGAAAAAATTTAAGGATCGCTCCTCAGCTTCAAAATATGAGGCGCTTATAAAAAAAATGACCCGCTCCGATAAGCTAGCGTTAATAGTGAGAGCAGAAAATGATTAGAGCTCTAATGTGGAATTGTCTTCAATGGTGCGGCTGGAGCTATGTGAATCGGGTACCCGATGACTTGCGCTCTTTTGTGATGATTGGGGCCCCTCATACATCCAATATGGATTTTCTTCCGGCCATGTCGGTGGCCCACCTGATGAAAAGAAACGCACGCTTTGTGATAAAAAAAGAATGGCTCACTTTTCCTCTAAATTATTTTTTTGGGCCTCTTGGGGCGATTGGGGTGGACCGAAAAGCGGCCAAGGAAGGGCATCCTATGAGTTACACCGACTCCATGGCGAATCTTTTTCGAGAGTATAAAGATTTTGTCCTGATGATTGCTCCAGAGGGAACTCGTAGCCCCAATCCTCACTGGAAAACAGGATTTTATTACATCGCTCAGAAAGCGGAAGTCCCCATTGTTTTGGCCTACGCTGATTTCCAAAACAAAGAAGTAGGGATGGGGAAAGTGATCTATCCTAAAAATTTTGAAGAAGACATGAAAGAGATTATGGCCTTCTATCAAGATAAGCATGGGCGAATTGAAAAGAATTTTAAGTTGGATGAAAAATTTTCTAAGGGAATGCAATGACAACGTCTCAGATCATGGTTTTCACTCAGCGACCGGAGTTCAAGGCCTTGATGGAAATTGAGTGTCGTGGTTTTGCAGGCATAATTCCCATTATTCAACAAGGCGTAGACGAAGTTAAAAATATGCTGGCCCTTCTGGGGACCTTAGATGTTTTGATTGTGGATGAACCAGAAGATAAAAATGTTCTTTTTGCCTTAATCGAAGAAATTCAAACGAAGAAAAAAGATATTAAAGAAGTTCTTTACCTTGGGAAATCGAAAGTTGCATTTGATGAAGTGAAGACTTTCTCGCGTCAGGATGTGGCTTCGCTCATCATTGAGTTAAAAAAACTTCTGGCCCCTCGTTCGGATCAATCTGAAGGGCATATTTCGATTCCGATTGATTCCTTGGTTCATTTTAAAGTTCTTCCCTTTGATTTATTCGTCAAGATCAGTGACGGTAAATTTATCAAACGTATTCCTGCTCATGAGAGCATTGACGATGAGACGTTTGCTAATTTCATGCACAAAGGAGTTAGCGAGCTTTATTTTGAGAAAAGATATAATCGTGATTTTTCATTGCTCTTAATTAACTCCATGATAAATGAAGTGGAGCAAGACTACGTAAAGCTCGATGAAAAGCTTGAAGCCGCGAATAACGTTTTTCAAACGACTCATCAAATTGTCTCTAAACTGGGATTTAAGCCAAAAATTGTCGAGGTTTGTGAGAGTGTGATGAGTCAGATATATGAAGATGTTTCTGGAAGCAAAGACAATTTTGCCAAGTTTCTGCTTCAGCTACGTGAACAAAAGGAATTAGGTTTTAATTACCGCCTGATGGAGCTCACCAGTTTTTCGGCGACTCAAATGTTGCATGAACTTGAAGCATCTCCCTCGACTGATAAAATTCGCCGCCTTATTTTTACTTCGATGTTCTGTGATTATAGTTTAAAAAGTCCCGCACATGTTCACACCCGTACCACCGAGCAATTAGTGAAATTACCAGCGAGTGAGCAAAAAACCATCAATGAGCACGCACTTAAATCCAGTGAATTGGCCATGACCTATCCCAACGCCCCACTAGAGGCGGTGGCGATTATAAAGCAGCATCATGGTTCACTGACCGGGCTTGGATTTCCCCTGGATATTCCTCCTAAGCTTCTCCCGATGGCCAAGCTATTCATGGTGGCACAGGAAGTTTCTTACCAGATCCTTATGCAGTCCCACCGGCCACCGATTGATGTGCTAAGTGATTTAAAATCCAAGTACAATGGCACGGTCCTGGAAGAGTATTTTGTGGCGTTTGTGAAGAGCTGTCGCCCCACCTAAGCCCCCCCTGTAAACTCTACCTAAGCGGTGTCTTTTCATTCTCCTTTAGGGTAAAAGCTCCCTATGGAAAAGATTGATCCCAATGAATTGCCCATTACGGCGTGGCTTCCGACGACCTTAAAAGAGGCCAAGAAGCGTGGCTGGGATGAACTGGATGTGGTGCTCATCACAGGGGATGCCTATGTGGATCATCCTGCGTTTGGAGCGGCCGTCATGGGTCGCATTTTTGAGTCACTGGGACTTAAGGTGGCGATTATCGCTCAGCCTAACTGGCGTGATGATCTTCGGGATTTTAAAAAATTCGGAAAACCGAAATATTTTTTTGGTGTGACCTCGGGGAATATGGACTCGATGGTGAATAAGTACACCGCTGGTAAGCGCTTGCGCTCCAATGATGCTTACACTCCGGGAGGGTCACCAGATTTTCGTCCCGATTATGCCACCACCGTCTATTCGCAAATCCTCAAAAAGCTCTATCCTGATACTCCGGTTGTGATTGGAGGAATTGAAGCCTCTCTCAGACGAGTCACTCATTATGATTTCTGGGAAGACCGTCTGATGCCTAATATTCTTTCAACTTCGCGAGCAGATCTGCTTATTTATGGCATGGGCGAGCAGCCAATCCGGGATGTCGTGAAATACCTCACTCGTGGGATTCCTTTTGATTCACTCAAAACCATTCCTCAGACGGCTTTTCTCATCGATCAGAAAGAAGAGCTTCCAAAAAATAAGCAATGGGAGACCTTCGAGCTCACCAGTCATGAAGATTGCCTGGCCGATAAAAAGGCGTACGCGAAAAATTTCATGCATGTGGAAGTAGAAAGTAATAAGCAATTTGCGAAACGCCTGACGCAAAAAGTGGATGATAAAATTCTTGTCATCAATCCTCCTTACCAGACCATGACGGAAAAAGAGATCGATGCATCTTTTGATCTTCCTTACACCCGTTTGCCTCATCCGAAATATAAAGACCGTGGACCGATTGCCGCTTTTGATATGATCAAGTTTTCTATTAACACCCATCGAGGCTGTTTTGGAGGCTGTAGTTTTTGTACGATCTCTGCCCATCAGGGCAAGATGATTGCTTCACGCTCAAAAAAATCCATCATGAAAGAGCTTGATCAAGTGGTGAAAATGCCGGATTACAAGGGCTATATCTCTGATCTCGGAGGCCCATCGGCCAATATGTATCAGATGAAAGGGATTGATCAGGACCTTTGCGATAAGTGTGCCGCCCCGTCTTGTATCTTTCCTCAAATTTGTAAAAACCTGGATACCAATCCACAAAAGATGACCGAGCTTTACCAAGAAGTGTCTCGCCATCCTGAAGTCAAAAAAGCCTTCGTGAGCTCTGGTCTGCGATATGATCTGATGTTTGATCCGCGCTCAACTCATGCCAAAGAAGATGAGCGATATGTTGAGCAGCTCATCACTCATCACGTTTCTGGCCGCTTGAAAGTGGCCCCTGAGCATACGGAAGATGAAGTTTTAAAACTCATGCGCAAACCAAGTTTTGAGTTCTTCTATAAGTTCAAAACCAAGTTTGAAGAGGTGAGTCGCAAGAAAGGGATTAAGCAGGAAATCATCCCGTACTTTATCTCTTCACATCCAGGTTGTACTCCTGAAGATATGGCCAAGCTGGCCGCCAAGACCAAGGCCCTGGGCTATAAGCTCGAGCAAGTGCAGGACTTTACGCCAACACCGATGACGGTCGCGACGGAGATATACTACTCCGGTTATCACCCTTACACTCTCAAGAAGGTCAATACGGCGATCTCTTTAGATGATAAAACGAAGCAGCGTACCTTCTTTTTTTGGTATAAGCCTGAAAATCGCAATTTTATTAAAAACTATCTCTCCAAAGCGAAGATGTTTGATGTGATGAATGATCTTTTTGGTCGCGATCAGCGTCACAATAATACTAGAGTGTAGCAGTCTCTAGTTGGATTTTCATTTTTCCTCCTCTAAAATCACCTCATGACTACTTTACTTACCCTGCAAAATTTAAGCTTGTCTTATCCCCATAAAATCATTTTTGAAGATGTCACTTTTACTCTGAATCAAGGAGATAAAATTGGGGTCTTGGGACTTAATGGCCATGGCAAATCCTCTTTATTCAAAGTGATTGCAGGGCTCGCCAATCCAGATACGACCGTCCCACCTTTTATTTACGATAAAAACAAAGACTTCACTTATTTTTATGTGCCTCAAGAGCTCACCAATTTAGGTGAGTGGGATATGGAAAATTATTTCTTTGAATTTCACCCTGAAATGAAAGTGTTGAAGCGCCGTTTAGATAAAATCAATGAGCAGCTCGGAAGTGGTGAAGGGGATTTTGATAAGCTTATTAATGAGCAAGGAAAAATCTATGATGAACTTCATAAATTAGGTGAAGATAAACTGCATGCTCAATACATCAGTTACTTAAAATATTTTGGTTTGGAAAATTACGACCGCCAGATGAGTTCTCTGTCTGGTGGGGAGCAAAGAAAAGTCGCCTTAAGTCTTGGGCTTTCTGCCCCTCAAGAGCTTATTCTTTGGGATGAGCCCACGAACCACCTTGATCTGGAGACCATTCAGGACTTTGAAGAAGAGCTTCAGGGATCAAGAAAAACCTTCATGATCATTTCCCACGATCGAAGCTTACTCAACAATGTGGTGGATCGGATTATTCATATCCAGCGTGGAAAGCTACGCAGCTTCTCCGGGACCTATGAAGCTTATTTGCAATTCTTGCAAGAAGATCAAATGCGCCGGGAAAAAGAACTGGATCGATTGAATAATATGAATCGCCGGGAAACCGCGTGGATCCGCAGAGGGGTGCAGGCCCGTCGGACAAAATCGAAAAAACGTATCGAGGACTATTCAACGTTAAATAAAACCATCCAGGACCTAAAGGCCCAGGCCCATAAATCTGTGAGTCTGGACTTAAAATCTTCTGGAAGAAAATCGAAAATTCTCATTTCCGCTGAAGATCTCAAACTGCAATTTGGTGAGCGCACTCTTTTTGATGGGCTTAATTTCTCGATCGCTAAAGGTGATAAAATTGCCCTCATGGGTCGCAATGGGGTAGGGAAAAGCTCCCTCTTAAAAATTCTTTTGGGAGAGTTGGAGCAAACCTCTGGGAAAGTGAAGCGCTTAGATAATCTTGATGTGGGTTACTTTTCGCAAAAGCGCGAAGCTCTTAAAGACAACGAAACACCTTGGACCATGATTGGAGAGGGGATTGATTATGTCATCTCCAACACCGGTGATAAGCGCCACGTCGCTAGTTATTTAGAAAACTTTCTTTTCAGCTCCGATGAAATTAAGCGACCGATTCATACTTTCTCTGGTGGCGAAAAGAATCGCCTGCAGCTGGCGCAGTTTATGAAACACGCGCGGGATATCTGGATTTTTGATGAGCCCACCAACGATCTCGATCTTGAGACCATTGGGATTTTAGAGGAAGAGCTCAGAAGTTATGAAGGGGCGCTCATTATCGTGGGGCACGATCGCTCGTTTATTAATAACGTCACAGATAAGTGTTGGGTTCTGCACGAAGGAAAACTTGAAAACTTTGAAGCGGGCTTCTCTCAAGCTGAAATGTTTCTAGAGGCGATTCACCTAGAAGAGGAATTAAAAAAGAAAGCCCCGAACGTCGATAAGAAAGGCGAGGCCCCTAAAGATAAAATGAGCAATAAAGAGCGTAATCGCTACCAAGACGTGCAAAAAGAGATTGAAAATCTTGAGGTGTTGATCAGTACCTTAAATGAAAAAATGGCTTCAGCTAAACTTTCAGAACTTTCTGATCTTCAGGCGAAGCTAAGTGTAAACGAAACGAAATTAGAAAATCTTTTAAACGAATGGGCCGAACTTGAGGCCAAACTATAAAGTGAGGAAATATGGAACCAACCTTTAGTCGTGGAACTTACCAAAGTCCAACGGAGACTTTGAGTGTTTCTAAGTTTATGTCGAAAGTGTACTTGTGGATGACGATTGGAATTGCCTTAACGGCTTTTGTCGCTATGGCCGTTGTGAGCTCTCCTGAAGTTTTAATGATGATTGTGACCAATAAGGTTCTTCTTTATGGTCTGATGTTTGCGGAAATTGGTCTTGTGCTATGGTTGTCTGCTCGTCTCAACAAAATGAGTGCCTTGATGGCGACATCAATGTTCGCTCTTTATGCCATGCTCTCTGGGGCGACATTGTCAGTGATCTTTTTGGTTTACACGAGTGAAAGTATTGCCAGTGTGTTTTTAACCACAGCGGCGGGGTTTGCCGGTCTCAGTGCTTTTGGCTTTTTGACCAAAAAAGATCTTGGTCCTATCGGTAATTTCTGCACCATGGGACTTTTCGGGATGATGGGATTTGCCCTTCTTTCTTTTTTCTTTCCGGCCCTGATGGGGGGAGTTTCTGGAAAGGTTTATAACCTAGTCGGTCTTATCGTGTTTGCAGGCTTAACCGCTTGGGATACACAGAAAATCAAAATGATGGCGTCTCATCGACAGTCAGATGAAGAGGCGCAGAAGGGTGCTATCATGGGGGCCCTGATGCTTTATCTTGATTTCATTAATCTCTTTATGATTCTTCTTCGCATGAACGGCAACCGCCGCGACTAGGACTTTTTTGCCTGGCCCCCGGTCTTGGGGGTCAGGATTTTTACACTCCAGGCCAATTTTGCCCCGATACCATCGAGTTTAAATTCCTTCTAAACTTAAGGAATGAGAGCTGCCTTACTCTTCCTATTTTTTGTCTGCATTTTTCTTCACTTCAAAAGTAAAGCTCCGAAAACTGTTGAGCATGATGTGATCAACACTTCTCAAGCGGCCTTTAAAAAATTTCCCACAACATCGACTCGTCTTCCGGCCACTCAAGAGAAGTCGGATATTGTAACCCTTCCTACAACTTCTGCTGATATAGATACTTCAAGTTTGATTGCAGATGCTGATGTTGAAGCTGAAGAGGAATATGATGAGGAGGACTTAACTCAATTGCCTTTTGAGGATATTGAAGATGGATGGAAGAATAATCTCAAAGAATATCTGACAGGTGTAAATCCTGAAAAAGCCGATGAGATGTATACCTCTTACATGGAAGAAAAAAAGAAATACATGGAGCGGGTGGATTTTTCGGAAAGAGAAACAACCGTTGCCGATGACCTGGCGAAAACTGATGAAGCGATTCAAGACACAGAAAACAAGGTGCTTGAGCTTGAGCGCAATCACATTGAAAACCTCAAAGAGATTTTTGGGGATCACTACACTCAGGTGGAAAATCTCCATAAAGAATATGTGGAATCTGTCCAATATATGAACCGCTCTCCAGTAAAATTCAGTATTTCCCTTTAATCAATATTCTGATTCAGCAAGACAAAGTGGGCCCTTTTTGGTAGGGTGGTCAAAAATTTTCAAGGACATTTATGCTCGCGGCCCATGACCTAAGACTTCAGTTTGGTGGAAGAACTCTTTTTGATGATGTGAACCTCAAGTTCACGCCGGGAAATTGTTACGGCATCATCGGCGCTAACGGCGCGGGAAAATCAACTTTCCTGAAAATTTTAAGTGGCGAAATTCAGCCTACCGCTGGTCGCATAGAGATGACTCCCGGTGAGCGCTTGGCCGTTCTTAAGCAGAATCACTTTGCCTTTGAAGAGGAAGCGGTTCTCACGACTGTCATTCTCGGGCACGCTCGTCTAGTCGAGATCATGAAAGAAAAAGACGCCTTGTATGCCAAGGAGGATTTTTCAGATGCGGACGGTGAAAGAACTGCTGAGCTTGAATCACTATTTGCTGAAATGAATGGCTGGGAAGCTGAGGCGAATGCAGCTTCGCTTCTGGCCGGTCTAGGCATTAAAGAAGATCTTCATCAAAAGAAAATGAAAGAGCTCACAGGGGGCGAGAAGGTGAAAGTGCTTTTGGCCCAGGCCCTTTTTGGCAAGCCCGAAATCCTTTTACTGGATGAGCCTACCAACGATCTCGATCTCAAGGCGATCCAATGGTTAGAAAACTTTATTATGGATCAGCAAGACACCACTGTGCTGGTAGTGTCCCATGATCGTCACTTCTTAAACAAAGTGTGCACGCATATTTGTGATATCGATTTCACAAAGATTAAGCTTTATGTCGGTAACTATGACTTCTGGTATAAGTCTTCGCAGCTGGCCCAGCGAATGATGTCGGATCAAAATAAAAAAGTGGAAGATAAGATGAAAGAACTTAAAGAGTTCATTCAGCGCTTCTCGGCAAATGCTTCGAAATCTTCTCAGGCGACGTCTCGAAAAAAGATGCTCGATAAGCTTACCCTCGAAGATATTCAACCCTCAACTCGTAAATACCCTTATGTCGGCTTCAGGGCCGATCGTGAAGCCGGTGATAATCTTCTTCGCGTAGAAGGGCTCACTTATAGCCTTGAAGGGAAAAAAATTATTAACAATGTTTCCTTCACTATCAAAAAAGGTCAGAAGACAGTGTTTCTGGCCAAATCTGAAGTCGTGACCACGGCCTTATTTAAAATTCTCATGGGCGAATTAGAACCAGAGTCAGGAAAGTTTGAATGGGGTATTACCACCAGCCGTGCTTATCTACCCAATGACAACTCTTCTTTTTTCAAAGACGCTTCCTTAGATTTGATCAATTGGCTTAGACAATACTCAAAAGATCAAACAGAAACTTTCTTACGTGGGTTTTTGGGGCGGATGCTCTTTTCAGGTGAAGAGGCCCTTAAGAAATGTAACGTCTTGTCTGGTGGCGAAAAAGTTCGCTGTATGCTCTCAAAAATGATGCTCTCAGGCTCTAACGTTTTAGTTATGGATAATCCCACAAACCACTTAGATCTTGAAACCATCACTGCCGTGAACGAAGGATTGATTGATTTTAAAGGTACACTTCTTTTCACTTCCCACGATCATGAATTTGTTCAAACTATTGCCAGCAGGGTGATCTCGATTGAAGATAGAGGAGTCCGTGACGAGGAGTGCACCTACGATCACTTCCTAGGATTAGAATAAGGGGTTTTATGCCCACCTTCTTCGGCCTGATCTTTCTTTTGATTTCTTTGGCTTCAGCTACACCCTTTGATTGGCAGTCCCATCGTGGCGCCCGTGGGCTTTATCCAGAGAATACGATTAATGGGATGAAGATGGCGCTGAAGTATCCAATCACCACCTTAGAGATGGATGTGGTCGTTTCAAAAGACCATCAAGTCGTGGTCAGTCACGAGCCTTGGATGAATGAAGACATTTGTCTTGGGGCCAGGGGAAAGTCGGTCAATCTTTATCAACTCAACTACACTCAAATTCAAAAATATGATTGTGGCTCAAAAGTTCATCCACGCTTTCCTCAGCAAATAAAAGTGGTGGAGCACAAGCCTCTTTTGAAGGATCTGCTTCAGCAACTGGAAGACGTTTCAAAGAATTTCTATTCAATTGAAATTAAATCGACAGTAGAAGATGAGCGAGAGGGCTTCCAACCCATTTATAAGACGATGACGGATCTGGTGATGAAAGAGATTCTTGCTCTTGTGCCAACAGAGCGTTTCTTGATTCAGTCTTTTGATTGGCGTGTCCTTACCTACATGCATGAGAAATATCCATCCATTCGCTTGGTGGCCCTGAGAGAAACTCCCTATAAGGCCCAGGACATCATAAAAGAATTAGGCTTTTCTCCTTCGGTATTCTCACCAGATGGCGAGATGTTAACATCCGCTGATGTCGCATATTTTCATCAACACCATATCAAAGTCATTCCCTGGACGATCAATACGCTGGAGATGATGAAGAGAATGATAGCGATGGGGGTTGATGGTCTTATTACGGATTACCCCAATCTCATTTCCGAAATTCCCCGCTCAAGCTATGAGTTTAAGTCAGCTTGCCCTGATGGATACAATCGATTTGAAGGCGCTTGTGTTTACATTCCCACTCATGCTGAGGCCTGGGAGAATAATCCTGGCTGGATTTGCAAGAACGGTTATCTGCAGAAGCGTGAAGGGTGTGTGAAGATTGATTTACCAAAGCATGCCATCTTCTCGGAAGATGGCAAAACTTGGATTTGTAAAAAAGGTTATGAGCGCTATCGCTATCGCTGTCAGAAAATTAGAAAACGCTTTTAAGTTTAACTTCTGCAATGGCACTTTCAATAGATTTTAAGAGAGCGTCTTGGTTAATCATGTCTTTGCCCAGGGAATAATCCTTAGGAGTCAGTACCTTTTGAACTTTAACAGCGGCCTTACTGACCTTGGTGGTGACTGATTCGGTATCAAGTTTTCTCACCTGAAAATCATAATCCATTTGCAGGTTTTCGCCATTCATCGAAAAAATAAGATTCAAAGATTCAAGCTTGGCCATGTCACGAGAGGTGGGAGGGATGAGTTTATACTCTACGCCACTTTTAGCCGATTTAAATTCTTTGAGTTTAAAACGCTGAAAGGTATCCAGGAGTCCTATGACTTTTCCGAATAGAACTTTGGGCTCGATTTTCAGCATCAAATGGTTTTCACTGGCCTCTTTGCCGTAGGCAAGAAAGTAGCTGGCCTTCTTATCAGTCACTGCACAGTTGGCAGGAAGAGTAAGAGAGAAGGTGAGCTCTTTGGTGTCATTTGCGGCCAGTGATTCTTCAGCAAAAGTCGCTTTCACATCAAATTTCATTGCACCTTCGGTTTTTGCATGGACTTTTTTGATGTCGGCAAAAGCAATCCCAGCTCCAGAATCTTTGAGGGAAACAGCTTCAGTGCCGTGGTTTTTGACTTTGAGTGTGCCCTTGATCACTTCACCTTGAGTCCAGGACTCTTTTTCTGTTTCAATATTCCATTCAAGTGGTTTGCTAAAAAATACACCTTTCATAGCTTGGCCTATTTTGGAAGATCGCAACCAGCGAGAGTTAGATCAAACTTAAAGTCAGGTGTGAGACAAGTGTAGACATTGTAAGTTTGCTGACCGTAGCGAACACCTTCTTGGGCAACAACATCCCCATTGGCCGACACTTCACAAGGATTATTAACTGTACAACGCTGACCACTTTCATTGGAAGTATTGTTGATTCCAATCACTCGCTTTTCGCCTTTGGCGATGAGTGGAGAGCCTGAAGTTCCACCAATCGTGTCACATCCAGCGGTGTAACGAATGGAATCTGTCCACGTCCACTGACCTTCTTTAATTTTGAATACGAAGTTATCAATCGCGCATGAATACCCTCGGTCCCAATAGCCAGAGATGATTTCAATTGGCTGAGCAATTGAAGGTTTTAAAGTATCTAAAAGGTATGGACTCACTTTTGAGGCCGATTTAATTTGGGCGTAAGTTTTATCAAGCTCATAAAAGGCTACATCAGTGTTAGTCATCGTAGCATAGAGAATTTTCGTCGTTTTGATCGCAAAAAGATTCATCGCCTTATCAAAAAGCTTCATGTCACGGGCAAGAGCTTTATTCACCCAAACTTCTCCCGGAGTGAGATAGCCACCTGGCTTTTGGATACAGTGACCATTCGTCATGACGATGGCCTTAGCTGTCTCAGGCATGCCACTAAATTTAACCAGTGAGCCTGAGCAATTGGAGAGTTTCACAATCCCTTCAAAGTCATATTCCATCGTCTCTATAGGATGGGCCTTCTGAGCAGTGGCCTTAAGAGCATCAAATGTGCCAATCGGTAAAGCGAATGCTGTAGAAGAAAGTTGAATCAGGGCCAACACTAAAAGTGCTTTCATGAATGTCCTCCTCAAGGATTGATAGAGGAGAATTAGCAGATTTAAGGAGACTTTGTCTTTGGAAATGAAAAACTTTATGAGTGAAATATTCACCTAAATACTTAATTTATGGTGAATTCTTGATGACCTTACGCCTTGTTCAGGAGCAGGGTGACAGTCGTTCCTGGATTTGGTCCGTCTTTCTCAGAGTGAATAGAGTAATGACCACCAAATTGACGAATAAAATATCCTAAAATGATAAGACCAAAACCTGAACCTTGCTCTCCTTCTGTACCAGCTTGGCAGAGAGGGGTTTTTGTCTTGCGATTGGATTTTTGAAGGCCAATGCCATGGTCTTTAAAGGAGATCCTTATTTGATTTTCATGGTCTTGAATTTTGATTGAAATTTTTGAGTTTGGTCTTGAAAATTTTATGGCATTAGACAGAACATTGTAGAAAATGTGATCTATCAAAGCCTCTGTATTTGCTTTCACCAAAACATCTGACTTAAGTTCATTTTCAACTTCAAGTTGAAGAGATTTTGAAGTGAGTTGAGGTGCAAAGAAAGCGGTAGCCGTTTCTAAGCACTTAATCAATGAAACGTCCTCAAGCGTGGTTAAATGCTCTTTTGATTTGGTTAAGACTGCTCTTCTTATATTCGTAATCATAGTGATGGAAGCCTTCGTGCTTCTCTCAATCAGAGACAGAGAGTTTTGAAGGGCTTCTTCACTGAGATTTTTTGTTTTTATATTTTGCACACTTAACTGTATGGCCGATAGGGGATTTGCCAGATCATGCGAAAGGGAGCGAATAAGAACTTCATTCAACTCACGCTCAGTCATGAGGTCGTTAGACATTTTTTGAAGGTCTTGGGAGTACTCGGCTTCAGTCTTATTTGCAAAATCTGTTGTCATAATTGTATTTAATGAACTGGGCATGCCTATGGCAACACAAGGTTTGTTCCTTGAAACAATTACCGGTTAAAGCTCTTCACCTTTCGGCTCAAAGAGAGGAACAAAGTCTCCCAGCTCTTTAGATTCCTCAAGTAAGCTCAAGATATCCTGATCAAGGATCTTAAAGAGGTCATTAAAACTATTTAAAACATAATAGAGTGGTTGCGGGATATCGATTCGGTAGGGAGTTCTCAACGCCGTTAAGGTATCAAAAGGCAATCGCTTTGGAATCGGGCTATCCACGGAATAAACGGTCTCATGGATGGAGGAGAGCATCCCACCGCCGTAGGCGCGAATACCCTCGCTAGTGTTAAGTAATCCGAACTCGATCGTGAACCAGAAAATACGAAACAGGCGCCGGCGATCTTTGGGAGAAGCACTGAGAGCGAGTTTTCCGAACTCTTCCATAAAGTCAGCGTAGTTTTTAAATGTGAGCAGTGGCACATGGCCATAAAACTCATGAAAAATGTCTGGCTCTTGAATGTAGTCGAGTTCCTCAGGAATCCTGATAAAACTTGCTGCTGGAAATTTCTTGCTCGCCAGCAGAGTAAAAAATTCCTTGGCCGGAATAAGGGCCGGAACAATTTCAACCTGCCAGCCAGTAAATTGCTTGAGACGCTGATTGATGGTTGAGTGTTGAGGGATTTCATGGCGGGAAAATTGAATGCGATCAAGGCCTTCGAGAAATTCCTTGGATGCCCTGGTTTGGACGATTTGTGTTTGTCGATCGATGAGTTGACTCCAGGTCATATTCTCATCCTGGGTCCATTCAATCTGACCAGAGGCATTGGGGTATTTTGAAGTGTAGACGGTCATAAAAGCTCCCAGATCATTATAGCTTAAGAAAAAATTCTTTGATACGTAGTTGCCATGATAAAACTTACTGCCGAGCGCTTGAAATCTGAAAATGATTCCTATGAATCGGCCCGTGCCCATGCAGAAGCCTTAGATCAACAGCTTGGGCTTCAGGTGGAAAAGATTGAGGCGCAATTATTAGAAAGGGCGCGCCTCAAAATGCCTGACGGCTCTCATAAGACTTGGGGGCAAGGATTGCACGATGGTAATCAGACCTGGGTTGGGCTTTCCCATCAAACACTCCAAACACCTTATAATGAGCTCAGAGTTCTCTGCGAGTACTTAAAACCAGCGCCAGGCTCTACCATGGTGGATTTAGGTGCAGGTTACGGTCGACTAGGTCTTGTCCTTTCAGTTCTTTTTCCAGAGGTGAATTTCCTTGGTCTAGAATATGTAGGCGAGAGGGTAAAAGAGGGGCAGCGTGTTTTGAGTGAGAATGGTTGTCATCTTTCTCAGTTGATCGAGGAGGATCTGACTTCTGTTGAATTTCATCTCCCTCAAGCAGAGTATTATTTTTTATATGACTATGGGACTCTTGCCCATATTCGACACACCTTAGAGCAATTAGAGGAAATGGCCAAGAGTAAAAAATTTAAAGTCATTGCAAGAGGAAAAGGGAGTCGCAGCCTTATTCAGAACGAGCATCCGTGGTTGTCTCAGGTCCATTCACCTCAGCATGAGGAGCACTACTCGATTTATTCCATGTCTTTTGATCTTTAGGACATTTTGTTTCCAGATACTGTTGCATCTCTTGTGTGATTTTCAGTTTTCTTTCGCGCGCATTGAATTCAGAAAATTGTGCTTTATAGTTTTTAATATCTAGATAGACGAGATTCATGCTGATCGTTTTAAAAATGCGAGGTATCATCTGGCCAGGTGCTTGCACATGATGAAGACCACCACTTAGGCATAAAATAAGACCACCCTCATCCAAAAGCTCCAGAATATCGGCTACGCCCCCTTTAACTGTCATAGGTCTTCCGAATTTATCCAGACCATTCAATCGCTTCATGCGTCCTTCGGGCGCAATGACGATGATGGAGTCTGATCGAATAGAGCGAAGATAGGTGGTCCAGGAATTGTCTTTTTTACGAGTGACGGATGAAATATTTGGCAGCATTAATTTCCAGAATCTCCCCACCACAGGGCGATTGAGAGTGACGTCCGCTCCGGGAACATTGACTCTTTTTACAAGTTCCCAAAGATAGGAAAAGCTTAAGTGCTGAATGAAAAGTGGCTCAAAAAGAGAGGTATGATTCAGAAAGACAATGAGCTTTGCCGCCTTCCAAGGATTTTCTGGTTTCTTGGTGATCCATTGA
>CANFNX010000044.1 GCA_947448495.1 Bacteriovoracaceae bacterium
ACCTACGCCATGAATATATGGAGTCAGGTAAATTTTGGTTATGATTTTGGTGCAAAAATGCGGTTTAATGTCATTCCCCGTTACACTATTTTCTTTGCAAATCCTAAAAATCAAGATCCCGGCGAGCGGGGAACAATTTTACTAGAAGATGCTCTGGTTGGTTTTTCTGGAGTCATCTACAGTTCAGACAATAAAAAATTTAATTGGTGGATGCGCCCAGGTGTTCGTCTTCCAACGAGCCATGCAACCAGACACACTATAGACCCTGCATTTGGTCGACTGAATTATAACCTTGAAGTTGTAAATATGTTTAGTTACGACTTCAATACCACTTGGCAATTGGCCCTGACTTTCCAGGATCGTTATTGGATTTATAACCAACGTTATAATCCATCTCGAAATCGTTATTACTTCGCCCCTAACTTTACTTACACAATTAACCAGACAACAAAAATTCAGGGCTACTATGAGAATATGCTAGATAATAATCGTCGTTGGCAGGCCATCAACGGCTCAACATCGAGTTATCGCAACGTTTGGCAAAATGCCTACATCGGTGTTGCCAAGGATGTGACTCCGAAATTGAACGTCTACCCATTTCTTTCTTGTTTTGTGAATACAGTCCCATTCTCGACGAGAGCATTTTGGATTGGCGCCTGGATCTCTTACCAAATTAAATAGTCGAATTTTGAAGTTTTTACACACCCCCTGACGCGCTATTTACAAACTTGAAAAGACTGTGGTACACAGCCCTCAGTCGTATATTTTGTTTACCTTGTTTCCCACCCGGATCTTTTCCTGACGTCTTAAGGTCTAAGTGGTTCCCAAGGTTGTTTAGAGACATCTTGGACCGTCTCTTATTATTCAAAATCTGCATTCTATTTATTTTTTTTCTCTAAAGGAGAAACTATGTCTTTTGCTACCCTCGGACTCAAAGAGTCTTCTCTCAAAGCTATTGCAAAAATGGGATTTGAAAATCCTTCTGAAATTCAGCAACAAGCCGTTCCTGTTCTTATCAAGGACAATATCGATTTCATCGGTCAGGCCCAAACGGGATCTGGTAAAACCGCTGCTTTCGTACTGCCACTGCTTGAAAAACTCGATTTCAAGTCACCAGCGCTTCAGGCGTTGATCCTTGCTCCGACTCGTGAGCTTGCGAACCAAATTCACGAAGAGATTCAGAAGCTTTCAGCTTTTGAGCCTATTCGCTCAATGTCAGTTTACGGGGGGACTTCTGTAGGACTCCAAATTAAAGATTTCAAAGGTAAAAAACCGCAAATCGTTGTGGGGACTCCTGGACGAGTGATGGATCTTATCGAGCGTGGAGTTTTAAAATTCGACGCCACAAAATTTGTTATTCTTGATGAAGCTGATGAAATGCTCGATATGGGCTTTTTTGATGATGTCACTACGATCGTAGCTGAAATTCCAGAAAAGAAAATTTGGATGTTCTCGGCAACAATGCCAGGCCCGATTTCAGATCTTGTGGCCCGTGAATTTGATAATCCAGTTGTGGTTAAAGTGACAAAAAAAGTTCTTACGGCCGATTCTGTTGAGCAGAAAGCTGTTGTTGTTCGTCGTGAAAATGGTATCGAAGCTCTATGCCGCTACATGGATTTCTCTGATGGCATGTACGCGATCATCTTTACGCGGACAAAAATTGGTGCCAAGGAATTAACTGATGAGTTAAATGCTCGCGGTTATCCGACTGATGCTCTTCACGGCGATATGGATCAAGCAGCCCGTGATATGACGATGAAAAAATTCAAAGAAAAGAAGATTAACCTTCTTGTTTGTACGGACGTTGCTGCCCGTGGGATTGATGTGAACAACCTCACTCACGTGATTAACTTTGGTCTTCCTCAAGATAATGAATCTTACGTTCACCGCATTGGTCGTACCGGCCGTGGCGGATCGAAAGGGATTTCTCTTTCTATTATTGAGCCTTCTGAGCAGGGAAGAGTGGGACAAATTGAGCGTCTTACAAAAGCTAAAATTGAGCGCATTCAACTTCCACGTGTGAACGAAATTCGTGAGAAGATCCTTGAGAAATCAATGGTACGTTTTAATGACAATGTGGCGAATTTCAAAGATGAAGAAACTCTTCACTTTGATTCTTTCAAAGCAAAATTCGATGCCCTAGAAAAAGAAGACCTCATCAAAGGTATTTATGGCTTTATGTTTGAGAATACACTCAAGCGTTACCAGAAAGCACAAGAGATTGATATTGCTGCTCGTCCTCAGGGAGCCGAGCGTGGCGTTCGCGTGAACACTGGCATGCAAAGATTTTTTATTAATCTTGGTAAAATGGATGGTGTGACGTCGGGTGATCTTCTTAAATTTGTAGCACAAGCAGCTGGCATTAATGGCCGCGAAATTGGCCGTATCGATACTAAAGAGAAGTTTGCTTTCATTGAAGCAAACTCTATGCATACTGACGCCATTATGAATCTCAAAGGTGAGATGTATGGAAATCGTCGTGTGAGTATCGAGCTTGCTGAAGCTCCATCAAACGCTTTTGCTGGTGGTGGACGTAGTGGTGGAGGCTATCGTGGAAACGGTGGAGGAAGCCGCGGTGGTGATCGTGGTGGTCGCTCTTACGGCGGTGGAAATCGCAGCAGCAGTCGTTACTAGTCTTCATTTTTTCAAAAAACTAGCGATGGGGGCAATGAAAGTTGCCCCTACGACGCTAGGCAAAAATTTCTTTTCATCACCCCATTGTTTCAACTAGTTGACCGTGTTAAATTGGAATTAACACACAAACCCAAATGAATTGGGCCGTTAGTGCTCAAAAATACAGGACGTATTTTGCGTGGAATTAAGAATGAACCGACCGTCTTATGACGAGTATGAAGAAGTAGAGTCCCCTTTCGCGGCTAGATCGTCAGACAAGTCCTCTCCCCGTGACAGATTACGTACTCGAAAAAACGTTTTTAACCGTCCGTTTGCGACGGAAGCTACTTCTGCGCCCTTAATTCTTGAAACAACTTCCACACGTAAATCAGCTGCTCGAGCTGACGAAGCTGAGTTTTTAGATCACCGTACAAGTGATCTGGGTCAAACCGAAATTGAATATCTTGAAAATGATGAGGATGAAGACGAAGAAGAAATGGTTGAAAAGCGACCTACCGTTCGTCCTTCTGCTAAGAAAGCGGCCAAGCCTAAGAAGAATCTTCTTCCAAAAATTGGGTGGGCGATTGTTGGTATGCTCGTGTTGCGACTCATTTGTATGGATCGTGGTGTATGGGATTATTTTGCAACGGAGGGTGATATCCGTGAAAAGCAGAGTGAACTTAAAGCTGTTCAGGATGAAAACAAATCTCTCAAAGCAGAAATTTCTCGCATTCAGTTGGACAAAGGTTTTCAGCGTCAGTTGGCCAAAGAACATCTCGGTGTGATTGCTGCAGATGAATTTTTGATTCTCTTCGCTGGTGAAACACCAGATGCTGAGGAATCAAATCCGGCCGAAATTTAATTTTATTTTTTTAGAATTTTAATGATCTCCGCTTCTGTTTCTTGTAGGGTCTTGGATGATTTCCATTCCAGTCGGTCACCAATTTTAATTTTGGCAGCGATAGGTGAGCTAGCCTTCATTTCCAGGACATGGCGACACCATACACCACGGGCGCGTGGAATGAGTTCCTGATTGGCGCGTCCAATATAGAAAGGCAGTTTGCGGACGATATCAAGAACCACCAGGTCCTTATCCAGATAAAAAAGATCAAGATCAAAGTAAGTATCGGGCATCCAAAAGTGTCGTTCTTCATCATTGAGATTGAAAAAAAACATCCCACGATCTTCTGCGTAATCTTCTGATTTAATACCCGAAAGACCCTGCATGGTATCTGCTGGAGTAAAAACTAAATCAGTCTTGATCAAGTCTCCTTGAGGAGTCTTGAGGGATAAAAGCTTCAAGGTATCCTGTGACTCACTTTGGCAAGAGAGCAGAGTGAAAAGACAGAGGAGGGTAAGAAATTTTCTCATGAAGTTTATTCCTGATTCGGGTATGATTTACCTTTCAAGTCTAAGAGAAGATTCAGGAGTTTTCAAATGACATCATCTAAAAATTTGGCCGGTTCCCTTCGTACTCACCACTGTGGAGAGTTAAGAGAATCGGACATTGGTAAAACCGTCACTCTGTGTGGATGGATGAATAAATATAGAAATCTAGGAAGTTTGCATTTTATTGATTTGCGTGACCGCTACGGCATCACCCAATTGGGGTTTGAGCAATTCAAAGGTGATGTGAATGAACTGCGTAAGTTTTCCCTTGAATCAGTGTTGATGGCCACTGGTAAAGTGATCGCTCGACCTGAATCGGCCAAGAACGCTGGCATGAATACGGGGATGGTGGAAGTTCAGGTAGAGGAGATCAAACTTCTTTCACTTGCTGAAGAAGTTCCTTTCCTGCCGCATGGAATGGTTCCAGCAACTGAAGATTTAAGACTTCGTTACCGCTATCTTGATCTTCGTTCTAAAAAACTTCAGGATATTCTTCAATTGAGATCTCATACGGCACGCAAAGTGCGTGAAGCTCTTTATGCCTTAGATTTCACCGAAGTTGAAACTCCGATTCTTTATAAGACGACACCGGAAGGTGCTCGAGATTATATTGTTCCTTCGCGTGTGCATCCAGGAAAAGTTTATGCTCTTCCTCAGTCTCCACAAACTTTGAAGCAGCTCTTGATGATCGCGAATACTGATAAATATTTCCAATTGTGCCGCTGCTTCCGTGATGAAGATTTAAGAGCGGATAGACAACCAGAGTTTACTCAAGTGGATATTGAAGTCTCTTTCCCGACTCAAGAGTATATGAAAAACCTCGCCACTCACGTGGTGAAAAATGTTTTTGGCATGCCAGAAGACTTTCAAATGAAGTCGATCCCTTATGATGAAGTCATGAGAGATTATGGATCAGATAAGCCAGATGTGCGTTTTGCCCTTAAGCAAATGGTGGTCACAGATCTTTTCAAGGGGTCTGCTTTTGCGACCTTTGCTGAAGTGGCGACAGCTAAATACGGTATGGTGAAAGCAACTTTTGTGCCGACTTCGATGGGATCACTTGCTCGCAAAGACATTGATGCTCTCACTGAAATTGTGAAGCCTTATGGTGGCAAAGGTGTCGCTTGGTTTAAGGTTGAAAATCAACAGGTGAGTGGAGGAATTTCAAAATTTATCGATGCCAATCTTTTAAATGCTCTTTATGAAAGATCCATCGAGAAGGGTGATGGGCTTTGGTTATTCTCTGCCGATAAAAATGAAAATATCGCTCATGATTGCGCCGATGCTGTTCGCCGCCACTTAGGAAAATCTCTTAATCTCATTAATCATGATCAGTATGCCTTCTTGTGGGTCTATGACTTTCCACTTTTTGATTATGATGCTGAAGCGAATACCTTACACGCCAAACACCACCCATTCACTCGTCCTAAGGATGAGGATGTGGCCCTCTTCTTCTCAGATGATAAATCTAAGATTAAAGACGTGAAGGCCTATGCTTATGACATCGTTTGTAATGGGTATGAGATAGGTGGGGGATCCATGAGGATCTATGATAATAAACAACAGTCGCGGATGTTTGAGCTTTTAGGATTTACTCCAGAAGATGCTCAACATCAGTTTGGCTTTTTCATTGAAGCCCTGAAATACGGAACACCTCCACATGCAGGGATGGCGTTCGGAATGGATCGCTTGATAATGCTCTTGGCGAAAACAGATTCCATTCGTGACGTGATTGCCTTTCCTAAAACTGCTTCGGCAACGGATCTTATGGCGAGTTCACCGTCAAAGCCGAGTGATGCTCAAACTAAAGAGCTTGGATTTAAATGGTTAGCAGACTAAGTTAAAAAAGCCCCTTTAAGGGGCCTTTTTATTTTGGAAGTCTTGAATAAACTTTCTTGGCCCACCGTCTCGCGAGCTTCGCTCCCTTTAACGGAATTTTGTCGTAATGAACCCCATCACCCTGATCTTTCGGGTAATGGGTGAATTTCCAACTTTCGATGAGCTTACAATCTTCTGAGTCGGCAAGATCTTGCAGCTCTTGATGAACTTGTTTAACCCAAATTTCTTGGCGTTCTTCTGGAACGTTTAAATCTGGGGGGCCAATCCACAGGCACTCTGCTTTCGCTGCCCTCACCATCTTCATGAGCGATTGAATGGAAGAGCGATCACTTTGAGTTTGCTCATGCCACACTATATTGGTTCCTTGGGAGATAATGACTCTCGTGGGAGAATGCTCTTGAAGGAGTTCAGTAAGTTTAGGGACACTCCGGTTGTCTCCACGACGACTCATGTGACCGGTATGATGTTCCCAAAAGCCCCAAGTGAGATTATTTCCTTCAATCCAATCGATGGGCTTAGATCCACCAAAAGCGTAAAAAGAAAGCTCTTCGTTTGTTTTTTCTATCAGGCGAGTGAGCTCTGCACCGAAGGCGCCGGTGCCATGGGAATCAGAGACGACAAGTGTTTTGGCGTGAGTGTAAGTCGTCTCACCTACTAAAATACTTAAGAGGGTCAATTTAAGTAATTTCTTTATTTTTATTATGCTCATGAGATCTTTCTCTTTTAAAACGTGTACATAATTCTTAATCCCTTACAAGGCAGACGTAGCTTCCGAGTTGGACCTCTTCAAAGGTTTTCAATTCCAATGTCTTGGACTGGCATGACTTCAGAAAAGTAATTCTGAGATTATAGATGCTACTTTTATCTGTGCTCAGCTGTTTAAGGTCTAAAAGCAGTGGAGCATCTCCCGTTGTGAGCATGATCCTGGCACTACCATCGTTAATAGAAGAGGAAAGAAAATCATCATTTTTTTCATCCTCACAGACTAGATACATGTCGCCTGCAAATGTTGAAAAAGATATCCATGCCAAGAATACCAAAAGTAATTTCTTCATAAGTTCTCCTCAATGGCCTTTGGGACATCCTATGAGAGCGAGAGATCTAGTGGTAAAAAAAATATTCTTAAGCGATGAATGAAATTTCAATCGCTTGGGAGATGTATTTTTTTTCATTTCATGTGTAGTCTAGGATTTTGAGTCGGTTTTATGGTACGTAAGGGGATAATGGATAAACTTATGACAAAACTATTCTTTATTTTTTTCACTTTTACTTTCTCTTTATGCTCTTATGCGACGGATTTTCCGGATGAAGCTATTTTTAAAAGCCTCTTCGGCATAGATTCTGATTCTGGGATTAAAGGGCCTCCCTATCAGAAGATTGTGGATGAGATGAAAGATCTTGAGCGAGCTTACCCTGGATTAGTGAAAGTCATTGAGTATGGAAAGAGTGTTGGTGGGCGACCATTGACTCTTGTAAAACTTCAAAGCACTTCAACTGCAAAATTACCTGCAATCTATATTGGGGGAAGTATTCACGGCGATGAATATCTCAACATTGAGGATCGACTGCCACGCTGGTTGGCTGAGCAGTTTGAATTAACTGGCCCAGTGGCGAGTTACCTCAAGCAAGGTGGAACGATATATCTTGCTCCTATCTTAAACCCAGATGGCTACGATGGCCGCAATCGTGAAAATGATATGGGTGTGGACTTGAACCGTGACTTTACGGTAAAGGAAGCAGGTGTAGTGGGTTTAAAACAACCTGAAACATTCGCTCTGGCGACTTTTCTTGATGAAGATCTTAAGCGAGAGAGTAACAAACTGGCCGTTGCCCTTGATTATCACTGCTGTATCGGTGCTATGTTGTATCCATGGTCTTTTACAGGGCCTGTTCTCCCTAAAGTCGATGCCGATCGCCATTTAAAAATCGCTGAAGCAATGAAGACATCAATGGGTAGCGAAGTGAAATATGGACAAACCCCGGTCATTCTTGGCTATTCGGCCCGAGGCACTTCGAAAGATTTTTATTATGAGCATTTTGGAGCTGCTGGATTCACTTATGAAGGCCGAAGAAACCGCGAAGATAAATTCTTTGAAGAGCATACCCAAATGTGGACGAAGATTATCGCTGGATTACTTCCTTAGCCTCACCCTTTCTTTCACCATTTACAGGCCACGCATCGCTCATGAGATCGTAAAAGCGGAGCCTTTTCAAAGACCAATGAGTTTATTTAGTGTGCTTTAAAAGGGAAGCCTAGAGAGACTTTATAACAGTTTTTCTAACCAGGACTGCGCCGTTATAGTTCTCTTTTACCTTAACTTTTAGTTTAAATTGGTTGGAGCTTGAAAGGCATTTGAATTTCACATTATAGAAACAAGTCTGTGGGTAGCCGAAGCATTTACTAAAAATGGTTTTCGTTGTTTGGATACATTGAACATTAAATAGAGATTCGATATCCTTTACCTTCTCCTCTATGGGGCCTGCCCAAAGATTCAAGCTTAGTGATGCGATCCAAAGAGTGAAAATGGCTTTCATAATGATGCTCCTACTTTAGAAGCATTTAAAACATGGTTCTATTAAGTTATCAAGGTCCTAAGAACTTTTTATAGGTCAGGACCGTTACTTTATTTTTAAACACATTCCAGGTCCTACCTCCTGCTGTCAATCTTTTCCCTTGAAGTGGATCTACCTTGTCAGGAGTGAGGAGGACTTTATCTATCTGAGCTAGATCTTTGAGAGGATATGTTTTTACCTTCGGCATCCATTTGGACCCAACATTCATGCCCAACTTCGTTAGTCTTGGTTTCGTAGTAATAACAGGTCATAGTCGGAGTATTTTTAGTTAATATCATCATTTCGTCTTCTTCACTTTTTACAGGAGAGACATTGAGAAATTTATAAGCGAATTCTGCATTCTTTCCATCAAATGCCATGAGTAAATGATTGGGACTAAGCTTGTTCACGATTAGGGTATCAGTTAAGCCCTTACCAAAAGTTGAGAGTGAAAAAAAGACGAGTGATATAATGAGAGATGCTTTTTTCATTGGGTTAACCTTGCTTTTAATGGCCGTTGATTATTTTTCTAACTGAACTGAGCATTCAAGATCAAAGGAGTATTTTCCGTATTTCAAAGAGCCTGGGAGCAGAGAAAGTAGAAAGTCTTTCGGCGCACTCTCAGGATAAATGGCCAGAGAGGCCAAGTCCTTGTGCCCTTGGGGGGCTAATTTTGAAGCATTCGTCGCAAGTACAACACTCATGACTCTTCCTTTTCGAGCAGAGGCAGACCCACCGTAAGCAGCAATATTACAATCTGGCATTTCAATTGGAGATTGATCATTAATCGAAAGAGTGAACTCCCCACAAATGCGATTGATACCTTTGGTGTAATTCCAACGGTTCACATGGCATTTGTAGCGAAGATCATTATTTGCCTGTGCAGAAATTGAGAGAACAATGAAAGTTAGGATGATGAATAATTTCATGTTGGAGTTCCTAGAAAGTTTTTTCATAACCTATCAAACTCTCACTGAAGAGTCGAGGTGATGAAATCAACAAATTTTTCTTTAGGGAATTCAAATTTTACTGCAATTTTACAAGCATTTACGGTCGAAATTTTAGCATTTCCATTCATGATGGCACTTAAGTGCGACACAGAAATATCAAGGTCTCTCGAAAAAGCTCGTAATGAGTATTTTGAATTACGAGAGCGCTTTTCCTCAAACAGCTCTTTGAGTATTTGTAGATTACTAGTCTCTTTCATTTCCATATAGACCTCGCCAAAATGAGTACTCATATTATTTTCTCAATCTTAGCGAGGTCCAAGGCGAGTTAGGATAAAAAATGTTCTTAATCAATGAATGAGACTTCGAGCACTTAGGTCACTTTTTCCTTAAAAAATGAGGGTCTTTACCGCTGACATTTCACGAATGGCGTAGGCGACACCCTCTCGGCCCATGCCGGATTCTTTCATGCCCCCGAAAGGGAAGTGTTCTGCCCTAAAGCCTGGGCCATCGTTCACAGCAAGAGCTCCGACTTCAAGTTCGTCATAAAGCCGCTTAATCGTTCTCAGATCATTAGTGAAAACACCGGCCTGAAGACCAAAAGCCGAAGTTTTAAGTTCTTCAATGACTTTATCCACTGTATTGAATTTCAGGAGCGGAATGACTGGCCCAAAGGTTTCCTCTTTAATCAGATCACACTGACTTTCTAAATTTTCTATAACAGTAGGGTAGATGATATTCCCCTCGCGTTTATTTCCGATTAAGACTTTCGCCCCCATTTGGACCGCTTGATCAAGTCGGCGCATAATTTCATCGGCTGCCTTAGCATTCACCACTGGACCGACAAATGTTTTGAGATCCATAGGATTGCCCACTATAAGTTTCTTCGTCTCTTCAAGGAGCAGAGTTTTGAAATGGTCATAAACTGAACTGTGAATGAAAAGTTTTTTACTGGCAGTACAGCGCTGTCCGGCCGTCGCAAATCGTTGGTTGATCGCAGTTTTAACGGCAAGAGCGATATCTCCGTCTGGCATCACGATCAGCGGATCGTTACCACCAAGTTCAAAAAGTAATTTCTTAAGTCCTGCATTCTGAGCAATGGCCTTGGCGGCAACCACTCCACCAGTAAAGCTAATACAGTTGATAGAAGTGTGCTTTGTGAGTTCACTCATCACCGGAACATCGGGGATCACCATTTGAAAGGTTTCTTTTGGCATACCGGCTTCATGGCAAAGATCAGTGAGCATTTTACCTGAGAGATAATTTTGTGGGCCTGGCTTGAAGAGGATGCAATTTCCCGCCGCAAAGGCCGGTCCAATTTTATGCACAGATAAATTAAGAGGAAAATTAAAAGGAGTAATGGCAAAGACAATACCTAGTGGAAAATGTTCCACCATCCCTCGCTTATCTCGTCGAGGAGCAAAGGCATCAGAGTTTAGGACTTCTCCATTGATTCTTATCGCTTCTTGAGAGGAGAGGGTCACGGTTGTGATGGCGCGATCCATTTCCACTAAACTATCACTCAGTGTTTTTCCCATCTCTTGGGTTATTTGAGTGGCAATTTTCTCTTTGTCCCGTTTCATGAGTTGGGCAAGGTTGGCCAAAATTTGGGCGCGCTCGAAGGGAGCAAACTTTTTTTGAATAGAGCGACCTTTCTCGAGAAGAGCAAGTGCACCTAAGGCTTCCTCTTTGGAGGTATAGGTCACCTCCATAATGACTTCGTTCGTATAAGGATTAATTAATTTATATGTACTCATAATTCTCCTAATGAAAAAGCTTGTAGAGCATGCGGACCCCAGTTGCAGCGAGAGCGAATTTAAAGACTTTCATGAAAATGCTTTCACTCATTTTATGTAACAAATAGATGCCAAAGCGTGTGCCAAAAAAACAAGCAACATTGGTGATAAGGCAAAAAGTTAAATAGGGAACATAATCAAATCCCAAGGATAAGAATACTGGGATCTTTGCAAAATGCACGATGGCTTGCATCGCTGCTTTATTAGCAATCACTTCTTCTTTCGAAAGATCTTTTCTGACAAAAAAAGGAGCCAGCACTGGATCAATGGCCCCTGCAATTATTCCTAAAAAACCGGTGATCAGACCAACCCAGAAAAAATTTTTATGCTGAAGCTCTAGGTCGGGAAGTTTCTTGGGACGAAATAAACTATAGAGAATCAGACCGAGAATTATCATTTGGGGAGCTTGGGTTTTGATCAGTTGATTCACAACAAAAAAACCTGCGATGATCCCTGGTAAACTTCCAATAAGGAACGGAAGCATAAGTGATTTTTTTAGATAAGACTTAAGAAAACTTACGGTTAAAAAATTATTAAAAAATTGAATGACTCCATGAATGGGGATAATGACATTAATTGGAAAATAAAGTGTCATAACTGTAAAGAGTAGCACTCCGCCACCCATACCAGTTGCTGCAGACAAAGCTGACGTAAAAAAAGAAAAGAAAACGAGGGTTGCATAAACAATCGGCATTAAAATCATTTGATTATTTTAATTCAGAGGATGAACTCGGTCTACTGAGGGGAAGGTTTTGACGGTAGCATATCCATTTGCTCCAATAATGCACCCGTCTTAATTCGGATACCTTGCCAATAAAAACGATCTTCATCTGAAAGGTTTGATTTTGCTATCTTATCATTTGTTAATTTCTGAATTGCAAGGATTGAGCTTTTCATCAGATCCATCGCCATGCCTGGACCTGTGTTTGTAAGCGCCAAAGCTGAAATTTCACAATCCATGTTACTCAATGCGTCCCAGGTGCTTTTTTGATCTTGATTTTTCCAAGGATGTTTCATGAGGTATGAGTCAATGGAGTCACATTTAAAATAATTTGCGTAGTTTTGACACTTCAAATTCTCTGTTGGAGCTTTGTACACTCGACGGCAATTCGGGGGAACATCATAGACTGCAAAAACATTATTTGGAGATTGAAGCTGATATAAAGTGCCTTGAGCATATCCATTTTTAGAAAATGCCAGTTCTGGAGTTAAATTGATAAAGCCATGGACTTCTTCGGTTTTACCTGTTCGGATGGCAATGATGTCTCCCGGTTGGACCGGCTCATTTTCTTTCCTTTCTTGGCAGAGTGGTGAACTTAGCCAGAATGACATTTCTTCAGGAGACGTATAGCGTAGATGCGGTAGGATTCCCGAAGAGACAAGTGATGAGTTCCAACAGTTCGGCCCATCAAAAGCGGAGCAAGTACCCTGTTTTTCTCTAATCCAATGGGGGACAACGGAATTGACATTTAAGTCACAGACACCTTTTTCACAATGACATGGTGATATTTGGATAGCTGTTACCTGGTGCTTATCCCATTGGTTCAGGGCTTTTGCTTGATTTCTGAGCGTTGCACAGTCAGAGGATTGTAAATGAATCTCACCATTTTTTTTAATGACTTTCACTTCATGAGAGAAAGCGAAAGAGTTGATTAATAAAACAAAAAATAAATACATAAAATTATGCGGCTTTATCCAAATGTTCCTCAACATACTCTCTTTGAGTTGCAAATATTTCTTTTTCTTCAGTTTTAGATATTAGGTTTATGGGACTTAATTGCCTTTCTGCCATCAAAGAGAGGTATAAATGATCATGACCTTCAAAAGTGTTTTGAGTTTTTTTCTTCATCATTGAGTAGGCAAGTGGATAAGCTAATCCAATGGACATAATCACGAGGCAAGAATACATCGCCCAGCTAAGGGAAGATTGAAAGTTGAAATGTTCCATTTTAAGTCTGACTTTTAAATGATGCATGCCCCAGGTTTGGCCTTGATTAAAAAAGAAACTAAAAAAGAAATAACTTAGACTCATTAACGGAAACAGTTGAAAGGCCATGGTATTAAAATCAATGTCATGAAAATGATCAAGGAGTTGATCCGATATGATAAAAGTTGCGAGGGATAATTTAAATATTGAAGCTATCGCGAAGGTCGACGTGGCAATCATAAAAGTGTCTAAAGCATACGCCATCAAAATGCGAAAGGCTGAGATTGATTTTGGTTTGTAGCTTCTCTGCTCAAGAAGCTGAGAAGGGATTTTTTTTCCTTTAACAAAATCAATTAATTCGATGGGTTTTTCCATAGGCACCTCTTGTGATCTTATCGGTGCCTAGGGGGAAAAGATTGAATTAAACGTTCAGGATTTTGGTCTTTAGGTCCTGCAGCTTTTGAAGAGCCTGAATAGGGGTTAAGTTCATGATATCTAAGTTCTTTATATCCTGTTCTAAACAGCTCAAATGCTCCGGAACCAGAGCATCCTGCTGAAAAAGATCCATTTGATTCGTTCCAAATGAGATGCGATCCAAGAGATCAAGGGAGGTTGAATGGTGAGTTTTTTCTAATTCTTTGAGGATTTCTTTGGATCTCTTAAGAACATTTCGTGGAAGACCAGCAAGTTCTGCGACATGGATACCAAAACTTTGAGTGGCCCCCTGTTCGATGAGCTCATAGAGGAATTGAACTTTTCCATTCTTTTGCTCCGTCTTCACTGTAAAGTTTTTTGCTTCAGGAAGGCTCTCTACGAGTTCAATCAACTCATGATAATGGGTTGCAAAGAGTGTGATCGCTTTAAGATCTTTAACAAAATGTTCAACCAAGGCCCATGCAATTGAAAGACCATCGTAAGTCGAAGTCCCACGTCCAATTTCATCTAAAATAATGAGTGAGCGATCTGAGGCATGCCGTAGGATCTCTGCCGTTTCTGCCATCTCCACCATGAAAGTCGACTGCCCCCGGATAATATCATCAGAAGCTCCAAGGCGTGAGAATAAATAGTCACATAGACCTAGTTCAGCACTTGAAGCAGGGACAAAGCAACCAAGCTGAGCAAGGTACTGTATAATGGCTGTTTCTCTCATGACAGTGGTTTTACCGGCCATATTGGGACCTGTGATAAGACCAAAAAAACATTTCTCATCCAATTGAATATTATGAGTCACGAAACTGTCTCGTATATTAGCTTTGATCAGGGGGTGCCAGGCGCCTTGAATGTGGATGATCTTCTTTTCGGCATGGAGATTTGGTCGTTGAAACCCCTCTTGCAAACAGACCCACGCAAGGGATTGAAAGACGTCAATTTGTGCAAATCGTTTCGCGACATCTAGGATAAGGGCACCATGGTCAGCGAGTTGATTATTAATGCCTGAAAAAATTTCTTTTTCAAGCTTGATTAATTTATCCATTGCTGAAGTGATTTCTTTTTCAAAGGCTTCTAGTTCAGAAGTCACATAACGTTCATTATTCACCAGCGTTTGACGACGCTGAAAACTTTTTGGAACTTTTGAAAGATGGGAGTTTGAAACTTCAATGAAGTAACCAGAGATATTATTGTGCTTGATCTTTAAATTGCCAATGCCTGTCGTATTTCGATATTTCGTTTCCAGTTTGAGAAGTTCATCAGCTGCAGAATGAGAAAGAGAGGCTAGGCGATCACGCTCCTTAGAAGCCCCAGGACGAACGAGATTCCCCTTGTCTGGATGCGCCCCCATTTCATCACTTATGGTTTGACGAATTTCTTGGGCGAGTTTTTTTAGATAGTCTATGTCTTTCTTGGGAAGCTTTTGAAAAAAATGAATCTGCTCATTTTCCATTTCGACTTCAATTTCAAAAAAGATTTCAATCGCTGCGGCCATATTGAGAACATCACCGGCTGTGACTTTTTGAGTTGAGACTTTGGCCATAATTCGGTCCATGTCTCGAACGTTCTCAAGTTGGCTTCGTAATGATTTTAGAAAACTATTTTTCTTCATCAGCCCTTCAATTAAATCAAAGCGCTTATTGATTAAATGAAGATCTGCAGATGGGGACTGAAAGTATTGGCGAAGATAGCGAGAACCCATAGAGGTCTTCGTTTTGTTCATAAAACCAAGCAAGGATTGATACTCTGTCTCTCTCGTCCGAGGAAAAATTTCAAGACCGGCCAGTGTGGAATAAGTCACCTTCATCGTGTCGTCATTATTGATGATTCTAAAAGGACGAAGGTGGGAAATTTTTTCTATCGTTTGAGTTGAGCAGACATAGTAGCTAAGTGCTCCTAATGGTGAAAGCACACCCGGATTTTGAGCTATGATTCCATCTCGCTGATAAGTCGGAATAAGTTTTTGTGTATAAAAACTTGTGTGTTTATCTTCAAAATATTCCTGGCTTAAATGGGTCTTCAAAACATCTATGGATAAGAGATAGTCTTCAACCATCGGGAATTTGTCCCACTGGCCAAGATAAGAAATGAATTCTTTAGGGCGAATCATGAGCAAGCGTTCACACATCTCTTCCAGATATTTGAAAGTTAATCCGTAAAAATCGCCAGTGGTAAAATCGAGTAACACAAGAGTGAATAATTGATCTTGATAGAAAGCTGAGGCGATAAATTTATTTTCCATCGCCGAGGTTTTATCTAAATCGTATGGCATACCTGGAGAAACAATTTGCGTCACTCCACGCTTTACAATTCCTTTGGCCTGTTTGGGATCTTCCATTTGCTCGCAAATAACAACTTTTTTTCCCTGTTGAGAAATGCGATCAACGTAAACCGATGCCGCATGATGGGGAATCCCTGCCATGGGAATAGGGGTCTCGCCCAGTTTTCCTCGGACTGTAAGAGAAATATTTAAGATACGAGCTGCTTCCCGAGCATCTTCAAAAAACATTTCGTAAAAGTCTCCCATTCGAAACATCAGAAGAATGTCTGGATATTGTTTTTTGACTTGATAATATTGCTCCATCATAGGGGTCAGTTTCACGCCTTGATCCACTAGATTTTGGAGAGTCACAGATTCTGGAAGTGTTTGATTTTGCATAGGAATTCAGTCTACAAAAACCGAGAAAAATCGTCACCTGTTTTCCCCTTACACAATCCATTCCTTCCAAGAGGAAATTGATGCTTAAGTACCGGAAATTCATGTCACTGATATAATTAAGGTCTATGACAATGAGAAATCCTAGATCAATAATAATTATTTTAGCTTATATCGCCTTCAATGCTTTTATTGTCGTCGCTGCTTTTAACCAGCGTGATGAGGAGGCCAGCTCCAAAAAGCCAGTAGGGTCCTTGGCGCCCGAATACACGCAAGTTGAGGATCTGAATTATTTTCACCTGAAAGAAGGGAAGCCACAGATGTCCCTGAACGCCGTCAAAATGATTTCGGAGGGTGAGGAAGTTGCTGAGTTTTTCCAACCCAAAGGAATCTACAACTATCAAGCAAAGAAAATGAACTTAAAATATCAGGCCGACCATGGAAAATATCGAAAGCAGAAAGAACTACTTACCCTCGATGGAGATGTCATACTGATTTCGGATGAAGCAGAATATCTGGCACAAAAATTGAAATATTTTTTTAAGAAAGATTTGATCATGGGATCAGGTGGGGTCACATTCAAAGGTGACGATCTGAAAACAAAAGATCATCTGGAGATTCATTCCGAAAGTATGCGTGCACATCCAGAACAACAATTTTCTCATTTTACAGGAAGCGTAAATGGTCGTTTACAACGAAAGAAAAAATATGAAGGGGCCATGACATTTAGTGCTCAAGACTTAGAGGTCGAGGGGCAAAAATCCCTTGTCCATTTGCAGGGTGACGTAAAACTTAACCGCCAGTCCTATCTTATAACTGCCGGAAAAGGCGATATCTACTTGGAAAACTTTAATAAAAGTCTCAAGTATTTTGTCTTTAATGACGATGTGAAGGTGACCGAAACGATTCAAACTCCAAAGGGAACAAGCTATCGTAAAGCTTTCTCTGAAAGACTGGAAGGTTTTGGCAGGGAAGAAAAGATGGTTCTTTCCGGTGCACCTCGAGTTGAACATGGTGAGGATGTGGTGAAAGGTTACCGCATTACCATCAGGGAAAAGATGGATCTGATTGAAGTCGATGATGCGCTTTCAGATGTCTTGATGAAGCGAGAGGACGAAAAGAAAAAATAAACTAAAGGAATAGTTTAATGAGTGCAAGTTTTCATGCCAGGGATTTAAAAAAGGCCTACAACGGTCGGCAAGTTGTGAAAAACGTAAGTATCGATGTTGAAAGAGGTGAAGTGGTAGGACTTTTAGGTCCGAACGGAGCCGGTAAAACGACATCGTTTTATATGATGGTGGGTTTGGTGAAAGCAGATGAGGGGCATATTAACCTCTTAAATGAAAATGTCACTGAATTACCTCTCCATCTGAGGGCCCGCAAAGGAATCGGTTATCTTCCTCAGGAGGCATCGGTTTTTAGAGAGCTCTCCGTTGAAGAAAATATATATTCTGTCCTCGAAGTCCGAGATTTATCGGAAAAAGAAAGACAGAACGCTCTGGATGACCTGATACGAGACTTTGGTTTGGATCATATTCGAAAATCCAAAGGTAGAGAGCTCTCAGGTGGAGAAAGAAGAAGGGTTGAGATTGCGCGTTCCCTCGCACTTGATCCAAAGTTTGTCCTACTGGATGAACCGTTTGCAGGGGTAGATCCGCTGGCCGTGAGTGATATCCAGCAGATCATAAAAAGATTGAAGCAGAAAAACATAGGAGTGTTAATCACTGATCATAACGTAAGAGAAACCCTGGGCATCGTGGACCGAGCGTACATTATGAGTAGGGGAGAATTACTGGTTAGTGGCACACCCGATGAGATCATCAATAACGAAATCGCCCGTAAGTTTTACTTAGGGGAAGAATTTAAGATGTAGCGAGGGTTTAGTATGGCGATTAAGATGCATCAAGGGCTAAAGCAAACGCAAGGCCTCATGATCACGCCTCAGCTTCAGCAAGCGATCAAGCTGCTGACGCTCACTCACCTAGAAATGACCAATCTGATTTCTCAGGAGATGGTCGAAAATCCAATGCTTGAAGAAATTGATGGAGAAGTTGAAAGAGGAGAAGAGGATATTTCTTCTCGGGAAGAAATTGACGCTCAGGAAGCTACTTCTGAAAATTTCTCTGGTCCAGAACTCATCGAAGGATCTAAAGATTCTTTTGACTGGGAGACTTATTCTGAATCATTTAATTCAACTTCCTCATCTCCGAATATGAAGGAGAACTCTTCTCCTGACGATCTCCCAAGTTATGAAAACATGGTCTCAAAAGGCCAGAGTTTGCAGGAGCACCTTGAGTGGCAACTGCGAATGGAAAGCTTAACTGCTGATGAATTAAATTATGCTCTAGAACTGATTGGCAATATTGATGATGACGGGTATCTCGAAGTTCCCGTGGATGAAATTATTGCTCGCTCGAGTCTTGAAAGAGATCAGGCAATCGGAATTCTAGGATTGGTTCAGCATCTTGACCCAGTTGGTTGCGGCTCACAGAACCTTGAAGAATGTCTGGGAATCCAGGCCCGATTACTGCCTGAAAGATCTCCGCTGGTTGAACTCATTATTGAGCGCAACATGCAAGATTTGGAAAAGAAAGATTATGCTAAAATTGCTAAGGATTTTGGTGTTTCCAAAGATAAAGTGAAAGATGCCGAGCTGGTTATTATGGGGCTTAATCCTAAACCTGGGCGGCTGATTTCTGCTGAGGAAACTCAGTATGTTGTTCCTGACATCTTCGTCGCTGAAGTGGGTGGTGAATTTGTTGTTCAAGTGAACGATGAGGGGGTTCCTCGTCTGAGAATTTCAAACCTCTACAAGTCCCTGATGAAAAATCAGCAAAGCGATGCTGAAGCTAAAGAATTTGTTCAAGACAAACTTCGTTCGGCGATGTGGCTGATAAAGTCTATCGAAAATCGTCAAAAAACGATTTATAAGGTCGCCCATTCAATCGTAAGAACTCAGCAAGAATTTTTCAAGAAAGGTCCTGCTTTCTTGAAGCCTATGATCTTAAAAGATATTGCTAATGAAATTGGCATGCATGAGTCAACGGTTTCTCGAGTTACAACAAACAAGTTTATGCATACACCGATAGGTACTTTTGAATTGAAGTACTTCTTTAACGCTGGGATCGGCGGAAAGAACGGAGGCATTGATATTGCTGGTGAAAGTTTAAAACTTAAAATTAAGGAAATGATTGGTCACGAAGATCCGAAAAGGCCGTTATCCGATCAGAAAATTTCTGAACTTTTAAGCACCAAGGATATTATTGTCGCCCGTAGAACGGTGGCAAAATATCGTGAGATGATGAACATTGCACCATCTTCAAAACGAAAAAAATAAAAGGAGGAACCTGATGACATAAACGGATGGATTTTATTTTAAGTGTGATTTCTACCAAATTAATTTGAGGCACGTATTATGAAACTAAAAATCTCTTTCAAGCATCTGAAACACACACCTGCTCTAGATGAGCGTATCAAAGAGAAATCTGAAAAGTTAGGCAAGTATTTCGAAGGAAATACTGCAGTCTCCTGGGTCTGCTGGGTTCATGGTGATGAACATTGGGCCGAAATTAAAGTCCATGGTCCGAAGTTTGATTTTTTCGCAAAGGCCTATGCTGACAATATGTATAAATCTCTAGATCTTTGTGTGGAAAAGATGGAGAGACAGTTCGAAAAACAAAAAGATATTTACAAAAATAGAATCCACCATGCTCCTTATCAAACTCCTAAATACCTGGAGATTGAAGAGCGAGTATGGGATGAAATAGAATTCCAAGAAAAAGAATTGGAGGATAGATCCGCTTAAAATAAAAAAGGCTCCTTATGATCTGAGCCCTTTAAATCGGACAAGTTAATAAACGAGACCTAATTCAACCCTCGCTTCGGCGGGGGTTTTTCTTTTTAGGCTCCACTGGGGACGATCATAATTATAATA
>CANFNX010000045.1 GCA_947448495.1 Bacteriovoracaceae bacterium
GATAGCAGCAAAGGTTGATCCAGAGAGAACTAGTAGGGTAATAAAGAAAGACATGTTTCGAAGAATCATCATCAGGCTCCTGTGCCTAAGATTATCTACTTTTTGATGAGTTTTTTAAAAAGAAAAGTAGGCTAGGCAGGGATGGCCCTGCCTAGAAAGAACAATTAGTTTGCTGAACCTAGAATCGCATTGATCATAAAAATACAATAGTGACCACTGCCTTGCTCCCATGGGCCATTGGCCGGTTCAGTGTAAGCGGGCCACCCATCAACATAGGGAACATCGGGTTTGGTAGTCGGGCAGACTTTAAGAATCTTTTGTGCTGATGATTCATTAGGTCCATAAACAAGATATTCATAAAATGGCACATCAGGAACGCGGCGGTGAATGATCTTGGCTATCTTTTTATAGACATTTTTATTTCGGAGTTTAGCCCCTTTCTCTTGCATTTTTTGGTAGGTGTAGAGCAGTTCTGCCGTCAAGATCATCTCATAATGAGTGGGCTGAGTCATGGCCTCAATCGGAGAGTAGAGAGCTTCAATGATGAATTTATAGTTATTCATTTTTTTATGATCTCGCGGAAGACCTAGCCAATCATAAACTTGAGTGACAAATGTCCAGTAGGTGGCGCGAGTGGTGCAGGCATTCCAATCCTCAGGAGACTTAGGACAAAGATGATAATTATTTTCGCGAACAAACTTCATGTAATTTAAGGCCGCTTCTTTATCTTGAGTGGCCACGATATAGGCCCAAACGCCGCGATCCATGTCTCGGCTAAAAGTTGGTCCTTTTTCATTCGGATCTGGGTGATGACGAAAACCCGGCGATCTCCACCAGCGACCGGTTTCATCCTGACCTTCTTTCACTTGATGGCAGTATTCCGTTTCACCAGAAAGACAAAGCATACCCATGTACTCATTGGCATCCCAGAATGGGCAATTGTGCATGGTGAGCGAGCCGTCGGCACATTTAGGCGCCCAGCTTCTTAAAAGCTCTCGGCGCTCTTTTAAAGCTTGAATCGTTTCCGATTGAATAGGTTGATGAACGAGAGGTGAGTCTTTAGAAAAAGTGGAAACGGAGAACAACATTGAAAAGAGTATGAGTACTCTTGAAACCATATTAACGTCCTTGGCAAAATGGAATGTTAACATAGTATAACAAGATTTAATTTTCCCTCATTGCTCAAAGCAAAATTAGCTCAAAGATTCCTGACTTGATTTGTAGCCTTGATGTCTCCCCTGAGCTTGCTTGGCGTAAGCGTAAGCAAAATAAACTCCCACCGCCGAAAAGCCATGCCATAAAGCATGACCCTGGATCACATGATTGTGGGGATCACAGATGGTGCGAGAAACGTCCAAGGCACTAAAAGAAATTGCCGTTGCAAAAAATCCAAGAGACATGAAAAGGTTTTTGTAACTTGCAAGAGGTGACTCTTTGGCCAGTAAGAGTTCAGTAACGATGATGCCAGCAAAGAAAATAACGATGAGGCTTTGAATGGGCAGACTGAGCATTCTTCCTAAAATGGTCACGCCACAACTCACCGTCACGAGAAAAATATAACCAGAAAGAGTTCCCGCTTTTTTCAATCCAAGCTTCTCTAAATTCATGAGCAGTGGAATACTGGCGACCATGAACATGCCTAGAAAATCTCCGAACTGAGTGACCCAGGCATTGGTGGCGTGATAAAATCCCGACAGAAACGCCAAAGCGATGATCGCTATGGGCATGAGGCGAAGCAGAGGATGAGTTTCTTTTTTTTGATTGATTAGGATGTAAGTTCCCACCATCAAGTAGGCCACATTAGACCAGGTATTGGCCGGCTCGGTGACGTAACCCATAACAGTAGCTTCGCACCAGTCCACATTGGCCCAACCCCATTGGCCCAAAAAATTCCAGACATGATTAGTAGGTAGACCCGGAAATCCCATTTTTCCTCCTTGGAAAAATATCTCGCAGGCTATTTTCGTTCTATAATAAAAAAAGTGATACTCACATTTGGAAAAAGAATTTTACATGGCAAAAGCGAAGATAAATCCTCGGAAAGATGGGCTTCAGGACCGGGCCCGGGATAAGGTAAATTTTATCATCGAAGCCACTACTCAGCTTTTAGAAGAGAAGGGGCTAAGTGGGCTCTCCACAAATAAAATAGTTGAACGGGCAGGTATTAGTATTGGCACTCTCTATCAGTACTTTCCTAATAAAGAATCTATTGTTCACCATCTGTTGCAAAAACTCTTTAATAGTCTCGCCGATGATATGGTGAAAACCATTCATGGATTGGATCTTGAAGGCCTGAATCTCAAACAAGCCGTGGACCTATTAATGGGACGCTTTTTTACGAATCATGAAACCCAAAAAAAATTAATGTCGCAGTTTCTGCTGTCCGTAGTTTCAGTGGAGCATTTAAAATTCATGCTCAAAAATGATGAACGAGTTGGAAAGGCCTTGAAGGAAAAATTTCATCCGTATTTCAAGGATCTAAATATCGAGGATTGGGATGCGACGATTTTTATTATTCTCTATGCCTTAAAAGGTATTCAGTTTGGTCTTTTATTTGGTGGGCCCGGATTCGATCATGAGCGGGCCCGCTCTGAAGTCTCTATTCTCATTTATAATTATCTAGATCGTCCTTCTAAAACATAATCATCCAACATCGGTAAACCGGTATGCAGGACAAGTTTGACTTTATCCCATCCTAAACCAGGCGCAGCGGGATGGTAGACCAAGAAGATTTCTGATTTGTGATTGTCAGGAATGATTTGAACGTAGTGAGCATCGTCCATGCCTCGATACTCAGCTTTGCCAAGATGTTTTACCGTCGCTTCATCAATTTTCATTGAACCTTTCTTTTCTAATTCAAGATATCCACGCTCATCTAAGAATATGGCGGGTAGTTTTTGCTCGTAACTGCCTTTCAAAAATTCAGACGGAACAGGAACAAGTCCCTTTTTAAGAATTTCATACTTCATTTCGATGATCATGGAATCTGTGTTTGGAATCATTTCAGGCTCAGCTGTTAAAAAGCCGCCTTTATGAAGTTTGCCGGGAAGAATATCAAAAGTTGTCATCTCACTTGCCATAGCACCTACTGTAAATAGAAGAGCGAAAATAAGAGTTTTCATTATTACCTCCAAGAAGCAGAGGTGAACCATACCGAACTTTTTTTGGGATTGAAAAGTGTAAGTTTTACACGACCTAGATCATTGAAATTCTATTTGATTTGAGACGCAAAAGGGTAAGGCAGAGCATTGACGAGATCTTTGGCATGCTGAAATGAATAAAGAAAATTGAGCTCTTCATCCTGACAGAGAAGGGCAATTTCTGCATCATTCGTGGAGCGCTCATCCATTGGGTTGTAGCTACCCGTAATCACAAAATCATCATCGATCATTAAGTTCTTAATGTGCGAGTAAGTAAAGTATGACCAGGCCCTAAAAAGCGGTGCTTCTTGATGGGCCTTTTCAAAAAATGTGGCACCATCCCTAAGAGCTTTATCCGTGGATTTCATCATCATGTGACTCAGAAGTTTATCCACCAGTCGTTTTTTTTCTGCTGGCGGCAGACCTGAGTTTTTAATTTTACTGATGGAAGTGGGATTGGAGCTTGCATTAAAGATCATTTCGACTTGAACCTGTTCATTTTTAGCTTTAGCGAGTGCTGTGAGCAGAAGTTCATTATAGCCAATTTCAGGATGCTCATGGGTTTCATGAAAATCTCTTCTGACCGAAGAAAACCAAATGCGTTTTTTGGCGGTTTTAAGATATTCGAGGAGAGTGAGGGAGACTCGGTCGCGCTGGGAGTGTCTCTCCTGAGTCACCACTCGGCAAAGTCCACGCTGCTTATAATCTTGCGGGGACCAGTTCTCATAGAGACTCTCTCCACGAAGATTTTGAATCCGCTGAATCGCGATGAGGTTTTCAATTTTCTTTCTCAGCTTTTGATCTTCGGAATTCTCTTTTTCATAAATCGACCAAAAATCTAAAAAATGGCGGGCCATGTCTGAGATGAGAGGGCCCTCGACTCTGACTCCTGAATCGTGAAACAGATGATTAAATCCAGTTGCGAGAGTTTGAATATCAATAATATTCGCCCCTAAAAAAAGTCCTTCTTTGAAATCCCTCATCCAGAGCTTTACGTGAAAAGCTGATTTCTTCAGAACCATACCAGGAACGAGTACGACCTTAAGACCACTCTTTCTTAATCGTTTCGTGCAATTATTTTCCTGAAGAAGTTGCATCGTTCGATCCACCATCAAGCGGACGTCGACTCCCTGCTTGGCCTTGTCTTCCAAAGCGAGTGTAATCGCTTCAGTGTGGGGATCACAAGAATAGAGAAGGGCAGAAATCCAGAGAGTCTTTTGAGTCTTTTTGATGATGGCCAGAAGTTCATCCACTACGGCCTTATCAAAAAAAGGAGAGAATTTATTTCCAAGGGAGAGCTCTGACTGGGACAATTGATCGATTTTTCGCTGAAAGCTCACCTCATCTCTTAGACTCGTGACCTTTTCAGTTGAATAGCTTGTGATCCACGCAAGATCATCTTTTGTTAAGTTGATAAGGGGAGGATGATTAAGTCCTCCCCAGTCAGAAAGTATGGGGTAACTCAGTTCATAAAGCTTGTGTTTAAAATCATATTTAAATTTTCTGTAGTAGAGCGTTTTAGCATTGAGAAAGGTTTCTGTTTTCTGCGACTGAATAAAGGCCTGGGTATCAAAGGCAAAAAGTGATTGGACATACTCAGGTTTTAAAACGGCATCAGGGGTGAGCCATGAGTTTGTCTCATCCAGGGTGAAGTTGAAAGTTGCGCTGGCGCTCGCTCCTTCTGGGGTTTGAGGTGGAAGCGGCCGAGGATTGAGGGTGATGAGGTCTTCTGAAGCTTCAAGGAGCCAGTCCGCCACTTCCTGCAACGTAAAATTCTTTTTGACTTGTGCAGGAGAGCGCTCAGAGGATGGCCTTTTCTGAGCGAAAGGTACAAACACAAAGAGGGCGACGGCGATGATGAAGAAAATTTTCACTCTTTCTTTTCGGAAAAACGGGAAAGAAATTGATCCTTGTTTCTTGATTCTGAGTTTTCTAATCGGGAATAATCTTGAAGGCTTTCTGATTGAATTGATTCACAGAGTAATGATAGCCTTATTTTCTCACCATTATTGGCCCCCATTAACCATGGACGTAGTGTTATGGACGACAACAAAAAGCGCCTTTTAGGTTATGGTCTAGGACTTGCTTTGACTGCTGGACTAGGCCTGACCATCAATAAATTTTTCCCGCATGTTCCTGAAAACGTGAAGACAAAAGAAGTGGCAGCTCAAGGGCCCCAAAAGAATGCCGTGCCTGAAGACATTGATCACCTCAATCAGGGAAGAGCCGCGGATGTGGTGATTGTGACTCAAAAATTCACTTCTCTTTGGCGTGATATTTTAAAAACTTCTTTTTTCAAAAAAATGATTAACGAGGATTTACTTTTTTACTACGAAGAATCTGAGGATCTTTTAAGTTTAAAAGGAGCGGCGAAAAGAATTGCTTTTGAACATGAAACGACTTTTTTGGATGAAGTCCTGGCCTATGTTTTAGATCGGCCTATGCAAATTGCTTTCTGGAAGGCCTATCATGGTCGGCTTGATCACTTTATGGGGATCACCACGCGCTCAGGACTGACGGATTTGATGCTCGCCCTGGCGAAAGTGGCCACGTCTGATGAGCAACTTTTTGTGACTGGTAAAAGAGAAGTGGATGGGAAAACTGTTGAAGTCTATCAATTAGATTATTTACCGAGCCGATCGATTTATTTTTACCAGCAAGGTGAGGAGATTGTTTTCTTTTCTAATTACAACTTACCAATGCTCTCAAAAGAATTTCGTCAAAAACTCTTCAAAGAAAAATCTGATGAAATCAAAGAGGCAGATACACATACGGTCTTTGTTTCAACGAGCTTTATAAGTTTTGGTTATCAATTCTTCTCACCCGAATTAACATCCCTGCGATTTGCTTACAATGATAAAAATGGCTGGGGGACGGCCATGACCGGGGCCAGCAGCTTAGGAGCTGAAAGTCTTTTGAAGGTCATTCCTGCCTATCCCGCTTTTTGTTCCATGGTTCCTTTTCGCACGGAAAAAGTGGAGCGCATTTTCTCGATTCCTCAAGAATTAAAAGGGAAAATCTCTGAACATGTAGCGATCTGTTGGTATGAGGGCTCTAAGCTCTACACACCACTTTTCGTTTTTAAGAGCCAGCAGGATTTAAAAGAAGAGGATCTTAAGGATTTATTTGCCAGCGTGGTGGGAACTTTTGAAAAAGGTCTTTTGACTGAGGAAGAAGCAAAAAAACGTGCTGAGCAGATTGAGAAACTCAACAGCGGAGAAGCACTCAAGGAGCCATTTGTTCGACCTAAGAATTTTGTGAAGGCCTTTGATGTGATTTCTGAAAAAGGGGCAAAGAACTGGAAAATCTCCCGTGAGATCTCTTCTCCCTACGGTTTTTATTCGGGGACAGATTCAAAGAACCAAAATGATATGCGATCTAAAAATTTCTTTAAAGTCGCCCTGGCCCATCATCAAGATATTCTCGTCTTCTCTGCTGATGACAAACTGGTGGATAAAACTCTCTCCACTTTAGATAAAAATTATCCTAATGCTAAAGATATGGTGAGTGCAGAAGGAAGTGCGCTATTTGTTTTCGATCCTCCAAGAGTGGCTTCACTTTTAAAGGAAGCTTCTCTGGAGAGTCTACCTGAAGCGGAAGAACAACTTTTTCGGGAGAGCTTATCGAGTCGTTTATTTTCTTCATTTGAGCGACTCTCAGATATGAAACCTGTTTTAGGCATCGTCTCTGAAGAGGCAAAAAAACAGACCTGGAGTGAAGTCGAGTGGCGTACGTACTCCTCTCGCTAGTTTTAGCGATCAACATTCATGCTAGCGAACTGAAGCTGGATCAAACGCAGTCCGCCTCTTTTCGTGGATGGTTCACTCGGATTGTGTGGGAGCAATTTCATTTTCGCCCTAACAGTCGTTGGACTCACCGAGACTGTGCAGGTCTCGTGCGCTTTGCTCTGAAAGAATCCTTTTTGACTCACGATTCATTCTGGCAGAAAACGAATTCTATCTCTCCCATGCTCTTGCCCCCAGAGATTGAGTTGTCTTCTGAGCAAAAAAAAGATCTTCCTGAATGGAGCTTCGATCGGGCGATTCAGGTGGTGCAAAAATACACTCGCTTTGTGAGTAAAGATATCAATCAGGCACAAGCTGGGGACCTCATGTTTTATGACTTTGGTGAGACTCAGCATTTGATGATCTGGATGGGGAGCTATATCGCTTACCATAATGGATCATCCTCAAAAAAAGATAATGGTTTAAGAAAACAAACTTTAAATAGATTAATGAACTGGAAGGATACAAGATGGCGACCACTCGAGCAGAATCCAAATTTTGTTGGTATTTTCCGCTTTTCTTTTTTGCGCTAACACTCACGAGTGCTTGGGCAAAAGATATTAACATTCCCGCAAGTGACTATCGTCCAGATCGGGGAAGTCGATTCTATCTTCTCTCGGAGCAAACCTTTAGCTCCCAAGACGTATCTAAGGTTCGCTTGGAGGCAGAGTCTTCATACTCAGATGAAGGGCGCGGCGTTGATATCAGGCTGTATAAAATCCCTTCGCCGATTAAATTCCTCGAATCTCAAAAAAATCTTCACCGTCCTAAAGTTGAAGGACGCTATCAGGGTGAGGGGATCCGTAACGCCCTCACTTATGTGTGGGATGTGCTCTATAAAAAATCTCGCCTCGTCTGGCAAAGGCTGCTGTCCTTTTCTTCTCGTCAAAAAGCGACCAAAGAAAATCCGCAGTTCTCTCAGCGTCCACCCTACGAGTACCAAACCCCATTTAAAAATAATCCTCAGTTCGGATTTCTGCCAGGCCTGACGTTGGTTCAGTCCTTTCGTTATCCCGTGAATAAGGCGAAACCTATTTCCAATAAAGACGTTAAACTCGCAGGCTCTAGTTCTAACTACATAAAGCCTGAGGGCTCTCGTGGAACGATTCATGTGCCGTTTGGCAAACTCGCTCCGGGCCTCTACCTTGTTGAAGGTTTGTTAGGTTCTTATCGGGCGAATTGTTTTCTCTTCGTCTCTGATTCGGTCGCCGTGACAAAAGTCTCCTCTGATGAACTTTTGGTTTGGACGGTGAATCGTGAGACTGGAAAAGTGATGCCGAATGCGGCGATTCAGATCACGGATGGTGTGGGTCGACTTGGCTCGGGAAAAACCAATGAGAAAGGAGTTTATGTCCTTAAGAAAAAGGACATGGAGCGAACTTATGTCTTTGGTGAAGACGCTCAAGGGGGAGTTTTTATCTCTGAGAACTTCTATTATGATTCAGAGATTTATGCCAAAAAAATCTACGTAACGACTGACAGGCCTTTGTATCGACCGGGTGAGCTTGTTTACTTTAAAGGTTTAGGACGTGAGTTTAAAAACTCTACCCAGTCAGTCGCCTTATCTCAGGCGACAGGTCTCTTGAAAGTCTTTGATCCCACAGGACAAACCATTTGGAAGAAAAAAGTTTCCATTAAAGAGGGGACATTTTCTGGCTCCTTTACTCTTCCTTCTGAGGCGATCAGTGGAGGATATGAGCTCAATCTCAACATGGATGAGGCCATCTACACTTCCTACATAAGAGTGGCCAATTTTGTAAAACCCCATTTTGAAGTTGAAATTGATGTAAATGAAAAAGAACTGGATTTAGGCCAGGAGCAAACGGCCCAAATTGTTCTGAAGTATCCCAATGGCAAACCGGTGATGAATGCCTCAGTGGAAGTTGAAATTCGCCGTCAAATTTTGACCATGAATGATGGTGAGATGAGAGAAGAGGGTGCCTTTGCTGGCCAGTTTTCAAGTGAGGAGTATACCTCAGATGAAAATGGCGAGGTCGAAATCAAAATTCCCGCTGAACGTAAGGCCAATAAAACGATTATCAATGTGCGTGCCGTGGATGATCACTCTTATCGGGTGAATAAAACTAAAGAGTTTATTGTCACGAGTGAGCTTGGTTTTTGCTCCCTCACCTCGCAAGAAGAGATGTCCTTACCAGGAATAGAAGTCCCATTTCATCTTGAAATTTCTCGGTCAAATAAAAAGCAAGAGTTGAGTGAACTGACCTGGGAGCTTACACGTCTGGAGGATCAGACGAAAACCACAGGAGCGATTAGCGGAGCGGATTTTAACCTTCTTTTCCCGAGAGGTGGCAATTATGTCATCACAGTTCTTAATAAAGAAAAATTGATTCTTGCGACGAAGTCCCATTTTGTAGATGGGGAGGGACTGCGAACCGCCGAAGGCACCATTACCATTGCCCTTGATAAGGAATCTTATCTTCCTGGTGAGGAGGCGAAATTTGTTTTAGATTTTTCGGAAGATGTGGTGGAAGCGTTTGTCACTTTAGAGCGAGAAAAAGTTGAGCGCTGGTCCCTGGCCTCAACACCCGAGAGCTGGATTCAACTTGAGCGCTCAAGTGCTAAGAGTTTTAAAGGTAGTTTAAAAGTCCTTGAGGCCTATGCGCCTAATATGACTTTGTCAGTGGCCTATGTGAAGAAAGGAAAATTTGTTTTCGAAAACAAGGGAATTAAAGTTGAAATTCCTAAGATTGAGTTGAGTTTTAAATTTGATAAGCCTCGCTATGCTCCTGGTGAAAAAGTGAGTGTTGAAGTGCAGTCGAATTTTAAAGGGCGTGGGATTGCTGCCGAAATGTCCATCGGTGTGGTGGATGAGATGATTTATTCCCTTCAAGAGGAACTCGCACCTACGATTTTTGATTTTTTCTATCACTTAAGACGCAATCAGGTGAAAACCTCCGCAAGTTTGGCGTTCCATTCTTTTGATGCCGCTGTTTCGGCGATTAATCTTGATGAACCCAGCTCCGATTCATCATATGAGCAAAGAAATCTCAAGCTGATGAAGGATCGCGCTCGTCGTGAGGATAAGGATACCGCTTACTGGAATCCTGCTCTCAAAACAGATGCCAATGGGAAAGCGACCTTTAGTTTCAAAATGCCGGACTCCATAACCAACTGGCGTGTTACCGCCAGGGCGTTTACGGGGAATTTCAATGTTGGGCAAAAAAGCGATAGGTTGATCTCCCACAAGGATTTTTATCATACCTACGTGGGACCAAAAAGATTTCGCAAAGGTGATAAGCCGAATTTAACCTACGTGGTGTTTAATCATACAGGCAAAGAGCAAAATATTTATCTTTCAGTGGATGCTGTAGGTAAAAAATCCGTGAAGGTTGCGGCCCGGCCTGTGTATGTGAGCTTTGACCCTGAGATGAAAGATGACATGGAACTTCTGAGTCAGATTCAAACGGATTCGGCTCCAATTGATACTCTGGCAACAAAAATTGCGGTGGATAAAAGGGCATGGAGTAGTTTATTTGTTCTTTCTGAAGGAGATAAATTTCCACCTGATGCCGAGACCATCAGGGCCTATCCTTTCTCTAATCAGTCTGAGAAAGTGATGAACTCCTTGGATGCTTTATGGGATTACCCTTTCGGGTGTGTGGAGCAAACGGCTAGTCGACTTCTGCCTCTGTCACTGGCGTACATGGCCTTGGATAAATCCTCTGCTCCAGAGGCCCTCATGACTCAATTGAATCGGCGGATTTCCTCCGCCCGCTCCCGATTGATTTCCATGGCCGGAGAGCGTGCTAGTTTTACATGGTGGGGAGATATGACGGAAGAGAATTTTCTTCTTAAGGTCTATGCCTTCTACACAGACTTTCAAGCGACGAAGGCGTTGGATATTGATTTACCGGCCAAGCACTGGGAAAGTCTTCTGGAAGATTACAGAGCAAAAGCACCAACAGAATCATTCACAAATAAGGCACTCATTCTTTGGATGTTAAAAGACATGGGGTTCTCGGTGAAAACTTTGATTGAAGGTGTTTATGCGTCAGCTCCTCCTAAGCCGAGTGAATCCTATATGCTTCAACATTCAAGTCTCTATTTTGATCATGAGATGGATCAATCTTCTTGGGCACAATCCATTCTTCTATTGGATTCTCTTTCTAAGTCCCCAGGAAAAAGTATGATCAAAGCTGAAGATGTCAAACAGGCCGAAGAGCTCTCTAAAGACACAGCTTACATTGTGACAAGAGCGGTTCTCGCCATGCGAGATAAAGACTATCAAAAAAAGAATCTTGAAAATATTCTTGAAGACGCAAGTCTTGAAAATATTCTTGAAGACGCAAGTAATGAAGAACAACCGACCTTCGATCGTGCAATCACTCTGGCCATGCTTTGGGACAGTTTAAAAATATCAGATGATGTTAAAGTAGCCGATCTTCCTGCTCCATGGAAAAAGGAACTCAATTCACTTGGCTATCCGGCCTGGAGTTATGGTGCCAAAGATCTTCCGGAAGCTTTGGATTTCAAAAACTATAAATACACGTATCGAAGTGTTAAAGATCAAACCAGTAACATCCCTGTTAGAATTTCCCGTAACATTTATAAACTAGAATTAGTGGTGGCCAAAAAGAGTGATGAAAATTCAGATTCAGAATCAGAGTCTGATTCTGAGGAAAGCTCAGAGGACGAGAATGATCCGGAAAATTTTCCCAAATATAAATTAGGGGAGCCAGTTAAAAATGGTGAGCTGAAATCATCTGAGCTCTACGTGGATAAAATTGTGATTGATTCAGATAAGCTCTTCACCTTTTCTGCCCTTGAGGTTCCACTGTTATCCGGGATGGATCTTGAAAACCAGACATGGGGAATCGTTGTTAAAGACGGTGAAGACGAGGTTGAATTAGGTTCGGCAAAATTTGGGGCACGTGAAAACACTTATGAGATTCCAGTGGAAGCTGTTCAGAAGAAAGTGACATTCTATAACCTGATACGCCCAAGTGTGTTGGGACAATTTGTGATGCCGCCAGTGCGCTTTCACCGCATGTATGCTCCAGCGCAAATGAGTTTTGAAGGAGAGTCGAAGCTTGACTTTAAAAAGTACACTGTTCGCTAGTGCCTTGGTTTTCTGGACGGGAATGAGTCTGGCCGCTTCCGTGGAAGTGGCCTATCTTCATTCCTCCAAGGCTTCTGCTTATCTCGTAGAGAATCAGCAGAAAAAGGAACTCAAGATTTCTGATGTGAAAGCTCCGCTGGGGAGTCTGTGGAAACTTTTTGTCCATGCCTACCTGTTAGAGAAGGGCGAGAGACCGGGCCCTTATCTGTGCAAGGGTCAACAAACGGAAGAGAGTTTTTGTTGTCACAAAGGCGAAAAGATTGACCTCACCGGGGCGCTGGCAAAATCCTGTGGCCTTTATTATGAGGAAAAGCAGACTAATATTCGTGACAGGGAATGGAGATCTTTTTGGAAGGATCAGCATTTACCATTTACCTGGCTGGGTCAAAAGCAGCTGAGACCCGAAACAATCGTAAGAGTGAGTGAGCTCTTAGAAAGTTTAAATCAACTCCGCACCTTTAAATCTTTTCCAACTTTGAAGGAACATCTTTTTGGAGTCCTTTCGAAAGGAACTCTTAAAGACTCCATGCCACTCCTCGGGACTCAGTATTTTGTAAAGACCTGGACTTGGGGGGAATCGAGCACTCGAAACTTAATCGGTGGTGTGGCGGGATGGACGCAAGAGGGGACTTCCTTTTGGATGAAAGGTCAGGGACTAGGACGAGAGGTGATGACCCAACATGCGTCGACACTTTCGCGGCTTCTTCCCAGATCCTCTTATGATGATGCGGCCCAAGTGCGCGTCCATTTTTTCCGCAAGTACGCTCTTAAAAAAGTGATCCAAACCACAAGCGGTCAAATTTTGCAATCGGGTCCTCTTAACGGAAATATCCGGATCATGTTTCAAAACGGTAACACGTTAGATTTTATTGCCGATGGATCCCTTCAGCTTCACAACAATCAGCTAACGGGGCTATTTTCTCAAGATGAGTACGTGGCCCGGGTGCTTGAGCGTGAGGCCCTTGTGACACCGATTGAGGCCGCAAGAGCTTTCAGTGTTCTCATACGCACTTATCTTTTTGAAAGAGGGAAAGTGTTAAACGGAAAAATTGAGATCGAAGACTCCACTTGGTTTCAGCGTGTTTCACCCTCCGTTCCCTCTCAAGAGGCCCTCAACATTTCTCGCTTTACTCATGATTTAATTTTGACAGGCAAAAGTCTTAATCATGGAGATGAAATGTGGAATTCTTTTAAGGGCAAGGCGCTTAATGGGAAAAACTTTGCTCAGATCCTGGAATCAACTTTTCCAAAGCATCAACTGGTTTTAAAAAATGATCAGCGTGAGATGGATTGCCGACGACTCAGGGTTGCTGAACGCTACCTTGAGCATGCTCTTAAAAGATGGCGCCGCTCCCTCGTTTTAGAACCTGGGCATGAAGAAGTAAATGACGTTCACGTCTGTGAGTTGAGTTTTTCAAGGCCCTTTAGTGATCTCAGAAAAAATCGCATCTACTTGCATTTTGATGAATCCCAAGAGGCGAGAGTCACGCTCGCCCATGAATATCTCCATCTAGCCTTTAAGCATCACCCTAGAACCAGTGATGAACGTTTTATTGAAAATCTTGCTCAAAAATTAACAGGGGCCTTCCATGACTAAAATGTTATTTCTCTTATTACTGTCTCAATCCGTTTTTGCTGAGTCGACGATTGAGATTCCTAAATCTGGTTGGCGAAATTCATCTGGGAAGGCGCTGAATACTGATCAGACCGTTCATTACCCCTCGGTCAGTGTGACTGTGAAAGAAAATCAAAGTGAGTACGCCCTCATTCGTGGTCAAATTGCTGCTCATAAAAAAGACGACAATCGCCCTGGAACTCTTATTGTGAATGGAGTTCCAATGCCGATGAAAACCAACGAGAGTGGTGACTTTGAGCGTCCTTTTTTGTTCGGACAAGGCTCAAATAATGTAGAAGTGCGAAATGCTGATGGGGGAGCGCGTGCCCGCGTTCAATTTTATGAGGCCAATAAAACAGCGAAGGCGACTCGACTAAGCATCATGCTGAACTGGGATTCAGATGGAACAGATTTAGATTTGCATGTCCTAAGTCCGGATGGTGAGCATACTTATTATGGCAATCGACAGGCCAAAAATGGAGGAAGTCTGGATGTGGATGTGACCTCAGGTTATGGCCCAGAAATTTATTCCTCACCAGCACCTTTGAAAGGCCGCTACCTTGTTTATGCTAATTACTATGGCGGACGAGGCAATGCCGATGTGACCGCCGCCACAGTCACTGTGATCTCCAATCAAAATACACCGGATGAAAAAGTGCAAACCATGATCACGGCCATGAGAAAGCCGGGTGAGCTTAATTTCATTTATGCATTTGATTTAAAATAGTCTCTACTTATTTATTTTTTGAAGTTTTTGTTTGATGCGCATTTTCTTGAGGACGTCTTGCACCCCTCCAAGCTCTTTGGCATCTAACCAAATACCATGGCAGGATTTGCAGTAATCCACAAACAGTTCGGCCTGAGAAAAACTCTGGTCATCCGTATAGGGAATTTCATAAAGAGCGTGGGATTTTCCAGATTGCTCACATCTTGGGCAATTCAACTTTGATTTTTTTTCATAGCTCACCAGACTCTCAGCATTAGGCAGATCACTTTTAAGATTCGCAAACTGTGCTAGCTCCCCCCCGTCGAGCCAAGTGCCTTTACATTTCTCGCAGCGATCAAACTGTAGAGTGGGTTCTGGTTGGGTGTGAAGGGTTTCACATTTGCACTTCGGGCATTTTACGGGAGATGGCATGGGCACTCACTTTTAGGGTTTTAAAGGCTTATCGTATTAAAGGCAGATTAACCTTAGTTTGCCGGATAAATACTGTCAGGAATAAGTGAAAGGATTGCCTGATCAACTCAAGTTAGATTTTAGAGTAAAATGAAGTATGAGACTTCTCGTCCTTTTAATTATTTTATCTTACCCCATCATTCTCTTAGGCCAGAGCTGTCTATCCAAACGTCAGATTAATCTTTCTGATCCAGGCGGTTCACTCTACCCAATGGTGGCCAGTGATCAAAACGGACTAGGAATTTGTCATATCGAGCAACTGCATAAAATGCTAAAGGCAAAGCTTCCTGGGCATCCTGATTTTTCACGCCTTCAATTAACAATTACTGATAAAAAAGAATTAGATAAAGATCACTTGTTCAAACAGACTATCCGTTGGAGAGAAAAGAATGGGTCGATTGGTGGGACGTATTTAGATGCAGGGACTTCTTGTGAAAGTTTTAATCGAATCAAAGGTCAAAGCATTTGTCTTGCCAAGGATGATCGATTTGAGCAGTTAACAAAGATGCATCCTGAGTATCAAGAAAAAATTGTCAATGCCCTGGCCAATTATTATGAATCAAAACCCAAAACCACGAGTCCACTTTTCTATCTCAAAACGAATCCTTTTTTCTTTCCCACTTCAGAAATAACCACGGCCTTTCAAAAATGTCCTGTCCCTGAGAAAAAACTGAATAGTTTAAAGAGCGCCTATAAGCGTTACTTGAAACAAATCAGTTCAGAATTTGGATTTTTGAGCGCTGTTGAAAAACAGTATCTGGACATGATGGACTGGAGTCGGTTGGCGATGACGGGTTACGCCCTTATTCAGGGGAAGAGTTATTTTGATTATGTTGTCAGTCAGATTCCTTATGTCTCAAAAAGAAAGTTACTTGAGTCCGATTTACTTATGGCCGAAGCCAAGATTTTTTCTCAAGAGATGCAAAAACAAGAGTCTTGCGTCGCCGACCATTTAAAGCATCTTCCCAATTATCAAAAATGTACCAATGCCTTTGATAAAAATTTTAATGACGTGCTAGATCTTACTTCATATGGATTAAAACTAAGTGAGATTGTCAAAATACTGTATGGCAGTGATGATCGTGATGAATTCTTTTCAAATGCATTCTCTTGCAATGGCAACAAATATCAAGTCCCTGAGTCTGTAACTTGTAAAACTCAAGAGCTGTCATCACTGGCCAAAGTGAGCAAAAGTGAAGAGGATTTCGTAAAGGCCAATTCTCAAAAAATATTAAATTATCTCGATCAAGGGACTCCAATCGGGATATCAGTCTGCACACGTTTTTTTAATGGGCCAACAGCAAAAACAATGAAAATTGGAACAGGTAAATTTGATTGCGGCGATGAAAAATCTCCACAGTATAAAAAGGGTGAAGCTGGGCATGCCGTGACCATTATAGGATCACGCTGTCAAAATGGAATTCAAGAGTTTCTCGTTCAAAATAGTTGGGGGAATGGCTGTTTTTACTCAGACAAGTATGAATGTACCCATAAGGGTGGATTCTGGGCGCCGGCCAATTCAATTATTCCAAACGTCATTAGATTACAAACACTGGAGTAATATGCTGAAACTCTGGTGCCTTTTGTTTTTAGTCACAAACTCTTACGCAGCGGAATGGATGACAGGAGATTTTAAAGTTAAATTGGAGCAAGATTCAAACGGAGATTGGGCCAATGACAGGTGTATGAAGTTGTGTAAGATAGATTCTGTTGCTGAACAATCGTTAAAACTAAAAAGTCTAGGGCAGGATGAAATGATGGGTGGTAAGAACCCAGGGTCTGTTCTTTGTCATCGTATTGAGGGGAAAGTTGTTTATCTTAAAAACGATAAAGACACTCAGGCCTTCTGCTTTTATGAAGCAGAGGTCGTTTCGCTCTCACGCCTTACTCGCAAAGTCCTATTTCGCTAAAAGATACTTAAATTTAGCACTGAACGTTTCCAGAACTTTCTCGTAGTCCCCAGAGTCCTTAACAATATAATCCGCAAATTGCTTAGAGGGTTCCACAAACTCATCGTGCATGGGCTTCACTTGCTTATAAAATTGATTATGAACGCCCTCTGGAGTTCTTCCACGCTCGTGTACATCGCGGTCGAGGCGGCGCTTAAAACGCAATTCTTGGGGAGTATCAAAGAAAATCATTTCATCAAAAAGGACTCTGACAGGCTCTGGGTGAAAAATCAGAATCCCATCAACCAAGATAATTTTTTTCGTTGGCTGGTGAAGGGTTTCGGTCTTTCTTTTATGGGTGGCAAAATCATAGATCGGAATCTGAGTTTCCTTGCCTGACTTTAGCTCGCGTAATTTTTCTGCTAATAGATCAAAATCAAGCGAGGAGGGATGATCAAAATTGACAGACCCACCATCGAAATCGAATTTTGAGGACTGATCGATGTAAAAGTTGTCTTGATAAACAAGTGCGCAGTTCTCATGTCCAATTTGATCAAACAGGGCCCTCGCAAAATAAGTTTTACCTGAGCCACTGCCACCTGCAATACCTATGATTTTGATTTTATCCATAAATCCTTACTTCGTTTGAAACAATCTATCTCCAGCATCGCCTAGGCCTGGAACAAGATAGCCATTGTGATCCATTTCTTTTTCGATATTCACAGCAAAAATTTCTACATCGGCATGTTCTTTTTGCAGTCTTTCTAAAGCGTGCTGACTGATAAGAATACACATAATCTGGATTTTTTTGACCTCATAGCTTTTGAGTCGCTCAATCGCTGCAGAGATCGTATCCCCAGTGGCAATCAGAGGGTCACAAATAATGGCGGTACGACCTTTGATGTCGGCCGGCATTTTAAAGTAGTACTCAACTGTCGTATTCACGAATTTATCGCGGTAAATCCCAATGAAGCCTGCCGAAGCAAAAGGGATCATGGAAAGGGCCCCTTCTAGCATCCCGTTACCTGCACGCATGATGGAGACCACCACCGGAACATTAATGATGCGGTCAATTTTCGTTTTGGCCATTGGTGTTTCGATTTCTGGGTGATCAAAATCTTTCCATCCTTTCATCACTTCGTAAGAAAGGATTTTAGATATCTCTGTTACCAGCGCTCTAAACTCATTGGAGTTGGTGTTTTTATCACGAAGATAGCCTAGTTTATGGCGAAGTAAAGGGTGATCAATAATATGTAAGTTGCTCATAATGTCTCCTAAAACACAGTTCCATCTGAATCAAGTTTAAGTGGGGGAGTTCCGTCAGCTCTTTTTTCTTTAGCCGCGATTCGGCCCGCCCACCATGTTCCGCCTTCAAGCACTTTGGCCAGAGGAAAGTCCGCTTCTGTTTTATGTAATTTTTCTCGAACGAGTTCTCCAATCTTATCTAAGAGTACAATCGTGAGCGCTCGCCATTCGACGATGAGATCCGAGTCTGGTTTATGGGCCTTAGTAAGAAGAGCAGAATCTTTGAGGACTAGAAGATTCTTATCTAAAAGCAACCCGCCATTTCTGTATTCAGGAAGTCCCGTCATCAAATGTACATTTTGCACTTTCACACCAGCCGCTTCGATCGGCTCAATCAGTGAGTAAGTCATCCATTGAGAGAGTTTATGAAACGGAACGAGAGATTTAAATTCATCTTTGTGACCTAAGAGTGAGTGACTCCACACATCTCCCAGATTCACGCCGTTAAGTTCAATCCGTCCAGGCCAGATGGGGCCTAGTCCGTCAAGCACTGTTCTTAAAAGATCCACGGCTTCAACCACTGATCCCTTTGATTGCATAAAATCAAAAATAAATCCAGGGCGAGAGTTTTTAAAATGGGTGGCATTTTTCTCTAATGTCGCCCCTAGAGTTTTGAGTAGACTCAAGCGTCCTTCAACTCCCACGAGTGGATTTGTCTCACTCACTTGAAAACCGGCTTCTAATTTCTCTTTGGTGAGGTTCTTTAGTCCCTGGGCAGTCACTTGCCATGGATGATTTGAATCATGGGAAAAATCCCCATTTAAAAACATATAGAGAGAAGCGACGGCCAGACCTTCAGAGCGGGAAAACTTTTGGTTCACAGAGCTTTCAAAATAGCTCCATTTCTCGCCCGCCCCAGCATCAAGAAGCACTGAGACGACGACAAGGTCTAACTTAATGCGAGCTTGCTCGGCTTTATCAAGAGCAGAAATCTTTTCATTCAGGGCCTTCAAGCGATCAATGCCACCAACTTTAAAGTGACCCCAGCGTGAGTGAAACGGAATATTGAGATCTGGATAATTTTTTTTAATCGTTTCGATCACAAAATCCACAACAGGAGTGAGCTCCTTTTCATTGTATTGAAAGTGAGTTTTTCCCTGAAGGGTGAGATCAAACAGTTGCTTGGAGCGCTCACGGATGGCCTTAGGCGAGAGAATATAATTCAGCTCTTCATGAGATGCTTTCATTTCTTCTCCTCAATCTCGCGGCCTTTCACTTTGGCGAGCTCTTCTTTAGACTTGGCACCATCAACAGTAAAATAGCCGGCGGCTTTTTTCGCCTCCATTTCGACTTGAGCATCTGGTGGAATGAGCTCTTCTGGAATAGAGACACGGTTAACGACTTCAATTCCACTCCCCACGATGGCATCGTATTTCATGTTCGACATCGAGTGAAGGTTGTGAATTTTTTTAATCCCAAAAAAGTGCAATGGATCTGGCATAAATTCCTGGAAGCGAGCATCTTCAACCCCGGCGACACATTCTGTGCGCTGGAAGTAAGTCGCAGCAGAATCTCCGCCTTCTTGACGTTTGCGAGCATTGTATACAAGAAATTTTGTCACTTCTCCTAGGGCACGTCCTTCCTTACGATAGTAGATAATAATGCCGACGCCACCTTTTTGAGCGGTTTCGGCCGCATGCTCAATTCCCCACATAAGGTAAGGACGACAGGTACAGATATCAGAACCAAAAACGTCTGAGCCGTTACATTCATCGTGAACGCGGCAAGTGAGTTCGATATTAGGATTTGAGAGATCTTGAGGATTTCCAAAAATATAGGCGGTAGAGGAGCCTATTGGTGGAAGCCATACTTTTAAATCTGGGCGAGTGATGAGCTCCGGATACATTCCTCCCGTTTCCTGGAAGAGCGTTCGTCTGAGA
>CANFNX010000046.1 GCA_947448495.1 Bacteriovoracaceae bacterium
AAAATTTTCTTTTTTAAGATAATTATTCGCATACCCTAGAAGTAAATGGACCTGTATCACAATGCAGATTTCTTTCCAGATGAAAGACAAATAAGCAAAAATTTTCGAGCTATGAAAGTAACTTAAGTTCCCCGCCAAAAAAACCAGAGCAGAAAATAGGCTTGCAAAGGTAAAGACGACTTGGACAGATCTTTCCTTCTGAATTCTGTTACAAATAAAAATACTCGCACTCAAAAACAAAATCGCCCACGCCCATGCCGCGGGAGAAGATTTGGCACCATAAGCTTCAAAGAATAAGGAAGTCGTTGAGGCCCGAACTAAGGGATAATTGAAGAGTACAAAGAAGTAGGCGCCTAAAAAGAAAAATAAATTCTTTTTAAAATCTTTGTCACTATTTTTTAAAATGGAAATAAGACTCATTCAGTTTTGAGGTAAGTATCACCCTTCTGAATCTCTTCAAAATCATGCTGATGCTTGAATTGATTAAAATCAAAAGAGGTAGAGAAATGAGTCGTTTTAATATCTTCCGAACAAAGCGTTTTCATAAAATTGAAAAACTTCTCTCGAGTCTCACTGCTCATGAGATGCTCCATGAGACATGAGTCCTTGTGAGCGATGTCTTCATTCACACCGATAATATCTTTCAAAAAATAGAAAAGGAGTGTGCGAGAGGATAGAATTCCATGCACGGCTTCGTGACCCGATGAAGAAAGGGAGAGAAACTTACTTTCATCTTCAAGCACGAGATCGCGTTTTTTAAGATTCGTCAGGGCGGTTGAAACTGATCCCTTGGTAAGACCCATTTCGTGGGCAATATCTGTCACCCGAGCATACCCCTTGGACTCCTTTAACTTATGAATCGCCAACAGGTAGTGAACCATTGAATGAGTAAGGTCATTATCATGAGTGTGTTGTATCTTGTCTGGCATAGCCTATAACTTACTTTCGGCCTAAATTTCCGTCAAACGATAAATATTCTTTGCACTTAGCCGGATGAAAATAAAACGACCACATCTCTCAACTATCTGAAAACTCGTCACTCCATTGAGGGGAGAATCTTCCCCTCTCAGGTGGTTTAAAAGACCGTGGTAAAATAGGGTCATTCATCCAAGGGAATTTATGAAACGTTTTATCTGCATTTGGACCGTTCTCTCACTCATTTTGGGCCCCGTCTCTGCCGATTCACTTAACAACTCGTTTGAGAATTCGGGAAATCTGACAGATCAAGAAGCAAAAGACGCTAAAAATTTTGTTCATCAGGGATTGCGGGACAGAACGATTAGAGAAAAGTGCCAGGCCGAAGGTTTAGATACCTGTAGTCAAGGTGACGTAGACAAGCAAGGGGCCGTGCTAGACGGGAATTTTGGCCAAGCGGTTGAACAAAATATTGGAAAACTTTACGGCGTTCTTTTTGGAGGCATGAGCCTGATGGGTGGCGGCGGTGGCGGAGGCGTTAAAGTCGTAAGTAAAGCCGATCAGAAAGCATTCCAAGATGCTGGCAACAAGTACATGAAAGACGGAAAAGAAGTAAAAAAGAAAGATGCAGCAGAAGAAAAATCTGATTATTGCATCTATGCGGCCATGGGATATGAAGTCCTGAGCGGCTATATCCAGCAAGGCATGCAAGCCAAAATTGAAGAAAGCTTAAAAGAAGAACAGGACATACAACTAAAATCCCTCGTGGCCTTACAAAAGACTCATGAGGCACGAAGAAAAACGTCTCTCTATCAAGGAACAGTCTACGCGGCAACAAGTGCATGCTATATTGCCCGAGCGGCCACTTCACAGGGGCGAGTGGTGATGGACTGGAAGTACTGGCTAAAAATGTCTGGTGCTGCGGCCCTTTCAACCCTCTTTTATGTAAAAGCAAAAAAACACAGGCTCGCTGCTGAAGCTGTAGGAAGAGTTATTGAAAAACTTCCCAAAACTGGAGCCTGTAATCCTTGGACGGGGACAACTTGTTTCTGTGCTGAGAAAACCTCAAAAGATACATACCCTGAAAATTACCAACAAGTCTGTGTTCTGCAAAAAGGTGAGACCGATCCAAATAATGTGGCAGTAGGTTGTGGTGTCATGAAAGACGGGAAGATGAGCTATGATAAAAATTGTGAATGCAAAACGACGCATTCGTGTTTTATCCCAAAATTTACATCCACCAATACTCAACTTGGACTTGGTAGCAATATGATGAAGATGTCCAATCTTGGGTTTGATCTTATTGGAAATGGCAATTTAGATTCTGCTCGTCTCGATAGTTACGGCACTCTTCATGGTGCTAATGCCGCCAAGATTAAAGAAAAAATTGCCGTAACCAACATGCCATCCCTTCAGCTAACTCCTAAAGAAAAACAAATCGCCGATGCTTTTTCTTCTCTCATGCCTCCACAGGCGGCGAGTGCTCTGGCCCAAGCCCCTTCTCTATCTGCCATGGGGGCAGGTTTCGGGGATGGAGGTATCCAAAGTGCGATGGATAAGCTTCCAAAAAATCTCAAAGATAAAGTAAGTGAAACTGAACCAGTTAAATATACGAGTGGTTCTGGCTATAGTCATGCTTCTGAGACTGAAGAAGAAGGTTTTGTCATGCCCGGAACGGAACAGGCTTCTTCGGGCGGAACAGAGGTGATGAATTTTACGGAAAAGGCGATGGAGAATGCGGATGTCACGAATTCTCCAGATACACCTATTTTTGATATTATTTCAAATCGCTACATGCGCTCAGGATTGAATAAACTTCAAATCCCTGAAGAGAAGAAGTAATTACTCACCTAAATTATTAAATTGATCAATTCTTTGCTGGTGCCTTCCCCCTTCAAACTCAGTTGAAAGGAAGGTATCAGTCATTTTCTTAATCTGCTCAATAGAATTTTTTCTCCCCGACATGCAAAGAACATTTGCATCGTTGTGAAGTCGGCTCATTTTCGCATCGTCCTCATCTCTGCAAAGTGCAGCACGAATCCCAGCGTAACGATTGGCCACCATCGAAACACCGATACCAGAGCCACATAACAAAATTCCAACCGTGTGCTCTGATTTTACCATCTCAACTAATTTCTTGGCCCACTCAGGGTAGTGAGTTGAATCAGAGTTATGAGTGCCCACATCCACGACTTCATGGTGGAGGCTTAGATATTTGACGAGTTCCTGTTTTTCACTAAAAGCTGCGTGATCTGAGGCAAGTATAATTTTCATAAAGGCCCTGAAAATAAAAAAGGGCGCTCTAGGCGCCCTTTAGAAATTAATAACGGTAGTATTCTGGCTTATAAGGGCCTGAAGCTGAGATTCCTAAGTACTCTGATTGAGCTGGAGAAAGAACATCCAACTCAACACCAATCTTCTTCAAATGAAGACGCGCAACTTTTTCATCGAGGTGCTTAGGAAGCATATAAACTTTCTTCTCATATGACTGAGAGTTCGTCCAAAGTTCAATTTGAGCAAGTGTTTGGTTTGTGAATGAGTTACTCATTACAAAGCTTGGGTGACCTGTAGCACATCCAAGATTCACTAAGCGACCTTCAGCAAGAACGATGACTTGTTTGTTGTTCTCAAGTGTATAAAGATCAACTTGTGGCTTCACCGTATCTTTCGTGTGACCGTAGTTCTTATTCAACCAGGCCATATCGATTTCGATATCAAAGTGACCGATGTTACAAACAATCGTTTTGTCTTTCATGGCAAGGAAGTGTTTCCCAGTTACAATATCCTTACAACCAGTGGTTGTCACAACGATGTCAGCTTCTTTAACCGCATCGTCCATCTTCTTCACTTCATAACCTTCCATCGCTGCCTGAAGAGCACAGATAGGATCGATTTCAGTCACGATCACGCGTGCACCAGCACCTTTAAGTGAGTCAGCTGAACCTTTACCAACGTCACCAAATCCAGCAACCACCGCCACTTTACCTGCAATCATCACATCAGTCGCGCGACGGATAGCATCGACACAAGATTCGCGGCAGCCGTATTTGTTATCAAATTTTGATTTTGTAACTGAATCATTCACATTAATACATGGAACAGGTAATTTACCAAGTTTTGCCAATTCATAAAGGCGGTGAACACCTGTTGTGGTTTCTTCAGAAATTCCTTTGATGCCTTTATAAAGCTCAGGGTATTTATCCAGAATGAGCTGAGTTAAATCCCCGCCGTCATCTAGAATCATATTGAGAGGTTCTTTCTTCTCACCGAAGAAAACAGTTTGGTCGATACACCACATGAACTCTTCTTCATTCATGCCTTTCCAAGCATAAACGGGAATACCGGCAGCAGCGATGGCAGCAGCAGCATGATCCTGAGTTGAGAAGATATTACAAGAAGACCAAGTTACATCTGCACCAAGGTCAACCAATGTTTCAATCAATACTGCTGTTTGAATGGTCATGTGAAGACAGCCGGCAATGCGAGCACCTTTAAGGGGCTTTGTCTTACCATATTCTTCTCTGAGGGCCATAAGCCCTGGCATTTCAGCTTCAGCAAGCTTGATTTCTTTTCTTCCCCACTCAGCGAGTGAGATATCTTTCACTTTGTATTTAACCATAGTTGAATTTCCGTAAGTGCCCTGTGAAAAAGTTGCTTTCATCGACAATTCCTTTTCCTTACCCGTTCGGGTCTGGTAGATAAGCGAAACGTAAATAATGGGCTTAACCTAACACTCTTTCCCTGAGGTCTCAAGGGGGCGGCTCGACTTATTAAGGGTTTATCTAAGGCTTTTTTATGAAAAAATACCGATTTGAATACTTCGCCTCTTGTCCTACAGGTTTAGAGGAGCTTTTGGGCCAGGAACTCATGAGTTTTGGTGCCCAAAGGATAGAGGCCATTCGTGGAGGGGTTCAGTTCGAAGCTTTTCATGAGGTCGCCTTAAAGACTATTTTAATGTCTCGCCTCGCAAGCCGTGTTTTTAAATTCCTTTATCAGTTTGAAGTTAATAATGAGAAAGACTACTACCTTGAGGCCACAGATATTAAGTGGAAAAGTCTCATGGATGTAACCCATACCTTTCGGCTCACGACTATTTTTGGTGACCTCCCTGGAGAGCGTGAAGAGTTCAGAAACTCACAGTTTGCCAATCTTAAGTTGAAGGATGCGATTGTGGATTATTTCCGCCACCACGAGGGTGAGCGTCCTAGTGTCGCCAAAGAATTTCCAGACGTTTCATTTCTTGCAAGAATTGATCGCGGACAGGAAAAACCTTATGTTGTAACGATTATGTATGACCTGTGTGGCGATCCCCTTAACCAACGCGGTTACCGAATCGCAAAGACTGAAGCCCCTGTTAAAGAAAATGTCGCTGCTGGAATTCTTAAATTAGTAAAATGGGATCCTGAAAAAGAAGATCTCATGGACGGCATGTGTGGGTCGGGAACCTTTATTATTGAGGGTGCCCTCATGGCGGCCGGAATTGCACCAAGCTTTCTTAAAGTCGAACGTCACCTTAAAAACCCGGACTACAAGCAATGGACCTTTTTAAATTATCCATGGCTTACGAAGGATGATTTTTTGCAAGAGAATTTTAAAAAGCTCCTCAATGAAATCTCTGAATCCACCACTCAAGGACTTAAAAAATTGGAGACGATGAAGGGGCACTTCTGTGCTAATGATCTTTCAGAAATGAGTCTGATTTCGGCCAGAGACAATATCAAGAAAGCGCGTCTTGATAAAGTCATAGAACTTACTCAAATTGATGCTCGTGTGCTTAATCCAAATCAACGTCCGACTTTGTTTATCTGCAACCCTCCTTACGGAGAAAGACTCGAACACGGAGAGGAAGAAAAATTAAAAGCTCTGTATAAGGGCCTAGGCGACCATTGGAAACATAATTTCAAAGGTCATCGAGCCGCTTTATTTACAGGAAATCTTGATATGCTCAAAGTGGTGGGGCTGAAAACAGCGAAACGCCATATCATCTTTAACGGTGATATTGAGTGTCGAGTTGCCGAATACAGTCTGTATTAATTATTTCAATCGATCTTCTAGTTTCATTGCTAGTGTCGGGCTTGCAAATTGTAATAAAGCGGTTTTATTCACCACCTTATCAAAATGCTTATCAGACTTGCTGAAAAAATAGCCCGAAACATCCTGATCTTTGAGAAAAATCGTGTGCCCTTTGGTGTCAAATTTTCTCAAAATAAACTCTGAATCAAGAAAGAGAATATCTCGAATGGTGAAGTTCTTGGCCACATACATAATGATGCAATAATCAGAAAGCTCTGCGAGAGATTTTTTAATTTTCACACCTTTAGGCGAAGTCGAATCATGCCAGTGAACTTTAACTTCTACAATCTTCCCTATCTCGGTTTTAAAATCAAATCCCCGCTGAGAAGCCGATTTGATTTGATGAAGACCAAAAATAATTTTTGAGTACCACTCCCCCAACTGAATCGGAAGATTTTTTCCATTCATCAAAACTTTATGCTCTTTCAAAATCTGAAAAGTTTGATGAACCACTTCAACTGTATCAAAAATAGCTTTCTGATCTGGCATGTGAAGAATACCGATATTCTTCATGATTTTGCTGGAAAGACGCTTATTAAACTGATTCAAGTACCAGTGATCAAACTCATTAATTTCAAGAAAATCATAACTGCTAAACACAAATCCTTCGGACTTGAGTTTATTCACATGATCAATTTCCGGAAGTTCCTTCTGAAGGAAACTCAGAGGAACATATTCGTTATCATGGGAGCCCCTGACGTAGACATTATCTTTGTCATAGTCGGAACTGCCGTGAGAAGACCCAGAAAATTTCTGGGCCAACTCAAAGACTTTTGTTTTTAACACGGTATAACCTTTTAAATTTAAATTAAGGTTATGCTATCACGATCAGATTTAAATCTCTAGTGCCGTCACATCTTCTGAGAAATCAGAAATGGTTTTTGCAATAGAGAGATTGTGACTCAGGTAATGCGCACAATAGACTTTAAAATCTACAATCTTAGACTCGTAGAATTTTTTATCTCCGACAGAAGCACTCTGAAGTTTCTGATCAGCTATGACTGCTCCTTCAAGTAATTTCCAAGCGACTACCATTTGAGATGAGAAGTAGAGAAAATCGCTACAATTTTGAAGAATCAAATTGTACTGATTATTTTTCGCGTAGGTGCTGAGTTGTTGCATGATCGTTTGAGCACTCATCAGTACCTTGCTGAAAAGTTCTTTCTCTTTTTTGAACTTTGCTTCATCAAGGCCTTGTACGGCAGCCACGATTTCTTGGGAAAGAATACCCAGTGATTTTCCGCCGTCCTTGAGAATTTTTCTCATTACAAAGTCGATGGCCTGAATGGCGTTTGTACCCTCATAAATCATGGCAATCTGAGTGTCGCGAACAAATTGCTCGACGCCATATTCGGCACAGTATCCGTATCCGCCATGGGCCTGAAGAGCGAGCGAAGAAACTTGGAAACCTTGTTCAGAACAGTAGGCCTTGCAGATGGGAGTCAGAAGACCAATGATGCCTTCAAGTTTATGATCGGACTGGGCCTTATTAAATAGATCTGCCGTATGTAGACAGAGGGCCCTCATGCCGCGAGACATAGCACGCATCTTTAAAAGATTTCGTCTCACATCAGGATGATGAACAATTTCTTTACCAAACTGCACACGCTCTTTGGTATATTTATCGGCCATCATATAAGCGAGGTTCGCCTGGGATTCGCCTTGAATTCCGCAATAGAGACGAGCCTCATTCATCATGATAAACATGGTGGCCATTCCATCGAACTCTTCACCAATCAGCCACCCCAATGTCTCCCCGTTTTGACCGAATTGCATTTCACAAGTCGCCGAGGCATGGATGCCCATTTTATGTTCGATTTTTGAACAGACAACATTATTGGATTCGCCCATGGATCCATCAGCATTAATCTTGAATCTTGGAACGATGAAAAGTGAAATTCCTTTTGTACCTTCTGCTCCCCCCGGAGTTTTGGCCAGGACCAAATGAATGTTATTTTGATAGAGATCTGATTCACCTGAAGAGATAAAAATTTTCGTTCCTTGAATAGCATACTGTCCGTTCCCTACTGGTTTAGCAGTTGAGCGAAGAGCCCCTACATCCGAACCTGCACCAGGTTCAGTCAAGCACATCGTTCCGCCCCACTCACCCGACATCATTTTCGGGACGATATGAGTCTTCATGAAGTCATTTCCTTTAAGATGAATGACATTCAAGGCAGCACGACTCAGCCCTGGATACATGTACCAGGCCACATTTGCACCGGTTGCCAAAGACATACAGGCCACATAAAGCGCCTCGGGAACAGGTGTTCCACTAATTTCTTCCGGTAACCCAAGTGCAAACCAACCATTATCATAGAAATTTTTATGAACACTTTTTAAAACTTCGGGAACAATGACCTTGCCGTTAACATGCTTGACACCGATCTGGTCAGAGGGCTCACGAGAGGGGAAAATTTCATTTTCCACAAACTTATGATACTCAGACACAATCCCCTTAATGTCTTGCTCCCCCAGTCCATACTGAGTCAGGTTTTGAATCTTTAAAACTTCAGTTAAATTAAATTCAATGTCACGAATGTCGGCCTTGTAATAACCCATAAAAATCCCTTTTCTGAGAATTAAAAACTACTCATAGAATAACGTAGAATTGATTTTTAGGAGGGAGAATTTAGAAAAAAAGCTTGGACAGAGTTTTACCTGACTAAATCAATAAAAAAAGGGGGCGATAAGGCCCCCTGAGATAATAGGATTTCAGTTGTTAAGATTAATTTGAAGGATAAATCGAGATCAATTTAACTTCTTTACCTGCTGCTCCATCAATTGAGTGGACAGGGTTAAGGGCAGAGTTGATCCCAGAATCAATCACGAACACGTGAGGTTTTTGAGCTGAATCCACATACTGAATGACAAAGGCAGATCCAGAAGACGCGGGACTAGGTTGTTGAGAAATATTGACCAGAGTCAATCCGCCAGCTCCTGGACTCATAATACCGGCCAAAGCTTCGGCCAGTTTAGGATTGACTAACTTACTGCCTGTTGATGAAAGTGTGACATTTTCAGTTGAATTGGATGTGGCCCCACCAGAAGTTGCATTTAAGCAGAGATTTAAATTCAGTAAGTTGATACCCCAAGCATTAAGGCTCTGTTGGTTACAGTTGTTAGATGTACTAAAGGTTGTGGTACTTCTTGTCACCTGCCTCACGGGATAAGCAAGTGATGGATAACCACCTTCTGAGCTAGAGTTATACCAAGCCTTTAAATTCGCCTGGGCTTGATCACCAGAGGCCTGAAGAGTATTGGATCCTGATGGCAGAAAATTATTTGCAGAGCTCCCATTAGATGAATTTTTTCCGCAAGCTGCGGCAAAAGAAAGTATAAGCACACAAGAGAGTAAGTTCATAAGTTTTGATTTCATAAGTCCCCCCGAAAATGATTTTGTTCTCCCTCTAATATTCAATCTCTGTGCCAAAAAGAAATTGAGTGGGATCGCCCCTAAAACGTATCATTTTTTGAGAGAATTTGGGGCGTTAGATGGATTTAAAGAACAAATAGAGAAAAGGTCCAACTGTGAAATTTATCATCACATTCGCTGAAAGTGTCTAACATTTAGACACTAAAAATCTCTTCGATAGTCTGCGGAGACGCCAGGTGATGGGCGCAAATCCCTGCTGATCCTGCACCCACAATGTGGTGGTGACTATCATCAATGAAGAGTGTCTCAGACGCTAAAAGCTGGTTCTCCATTAACACCAAATCAAAAACTTCACGATGAGGCTTTCTTAACTGAATTCTGTGGGAGTAATACACTTTTTCAAAGAGTGAAAAAAAAGGAGTCGATTGGTTCAGGCGCTGGTACATCTTTTCGACGGCCCATTCATGGATCTCATTTATATTACTAAGTAAAACAAGACGCTTCCCCTGAAGTTTGAGTTGCTCCAACAACTTGATTCTTTTGAGAGGGATGTCGATCAACATGGCATTCCAGCACTCGTCAAATTCTGAATCACTCATCTCAAACTGAAAATGAGTCTGACATTTTTCCCTAAACTCAACCGTTGTCATTTTTCCCACTTCGTAATCAGAAAAGATTTTGAGCTGACCCGCCTGCCCGATGAAACCTTCCTGACTCATTTCTGGTCGTCTTCGACTGAATTCTTGAAATGTCCGATGATAATCAAGATTGAGAATCACTCCCCCTAAATCAAAAATGACATTGGGGAATTGCTTTAAGGATTGAAAGTCATTCATGCGAAACCTTTTGACTGATATGCATCATCTTACATCAAAATCTGGAATTTTATCTATCTACGGCGCTTTTAGTCTTCAATTTATTAAGGAAAAATCCTAAAATCCTATCAATTCATTTTTATGGAGAACCTATGGCCTATACTCTTTATGGCTCAAAAACCTCACCCTTTGTCAGACGACTAAGAGTCTTGATGGAAAGTACTCCTTATGATTTTAAGGAACTGAGTATTTTTGAAGGCCAAGATGCCATAACCTTAAACAAAATAAATCCACTCAATCAAATACCTGTCCTTGTAGATGGTGAACAAACAATCTTTGATTCCAGGGTGATTTTTAATTATCTTAATTCCAAACATCACTTTCAAATGATGGATTTAAATGAAGAGAATCTGCTGACGGCGATAGACGGGGCAATGAATGCTGGAGTCTCCCTGCTGCTCATGAAAAGATCTGGCATTAATACCAATGAACCTTTTATGTATGTTCAACGTCATAAAGAGAGAATCGAATCTGTTTTGGACTATCTCAAGCCTTTCATCGTTGATCGTGCGCTTAAAACGTGGGATTTCCACTCCATGTCACTCTATTGTTTTTTAGATTGGGCAACATGTAGAGACCTTATTTCGATAGAGCACCGGCCTTATTGCCAAAACTTTCTTAACCATTACCAGGAAAAATCGATTTTAATCTCAACTCAAATTCCAAAGGCCTAACATGAAAATCTCATCCTATATTGATCACACACTTCTTAAAGCCGACGCCACCTTGACTCAGATTGAAAAACTTTGCGAAGAGGCCAGAGAGTATGACTTTTTCTCAGTTTGCGTAAATTCTTATTATGTCAAAAACTGTGTTGAGTTACTCAAAGGATCAAACGTTAAAGTCTGCACAGTTGTAGGGTTTCCGCTCGGAGCTTCCACTATGGAAACCAAGCGGTTTGAAGCGATGAAGGCCATTGCAGAAGGCGCCAAGGAAATTGATATGGTCTTGAATATTTCTGCGGCCAAATCCAATAACTGGCAATACGTTTTAGATGATATGTCCTCACTCGCCCAGATCTGTCATCAACAAGGAGCGATCCTTAAAGTCATTCTCGAAACTTGCTTACTCACTCAAGAAGAAAAGAAAAAGGCATGTGAGCTTGCCGTCAAAGCGGGAGTCGACTTCGTGAAAACATCCACAGGATTTTCGACAGCGGGAGCAACAGTTGAAGATATTAAGCTCATGCGTTCGATCGTTGGCCCTCACATGGGTGTGAAGGCCAGCGGTGGCATCAGAAATGCCGAAACAGCTAAGTTAATGATTGAAGCAGGTGCAACCCGTTTAGGAACAAGTGCGAGCGTTGAAATCGCCAATGGAACCAATGCCGGCTTTGGAACCTACTAGGCGACCACTATTTTTAGCATGCGAAGTTTTCCAATTTTCAGGATCACTTCGCTGCTAGCTTGAAGTTCTAGATTTTCAGTAGTGTGATTTTCAAAATTAACTTTCACAGCATTCTGTTGAATTAATCGTCGACCTTCAGACTTTGATTTAATCAACTCTAATTCAACAAACAGATCGAGTAAATTAATCGCCCCAGCACCTTTATGAATGGTTTGAATATCATCAGGAATTTGCTTCTTTGAAAAACGTGCCTCAAATTTCTCACGCTCTTCCTTACCAGCGGCTTCTCCGTGATAGTAGCCAGTAATCTCTGCCGCAAGTGTCTTCTTCGCTTCCATGGGATGAGCTGTCCCAGAGGTTAGTCCGGCGACAATCGCCTCGACTTCGAGAGCAGGCCTACGAGATAAAAGAAGGTAGTATTTCTTCATGAGTTCATCAGAGATAGACATGATTTTTCCAAACATATTCGTTGGAGTATCAGTAAGAGAAATATAGTTATCCATGGACTTAGACATCTTGTGAACGCCGTCAGTACCTTCAATGAGTGGCATGGTCAAAATACACTGAGCATCCTGCCCATAGGCATATTGAAGATGACGACCCATCATAAGGTTGAACGTTTGATCTGTTCCACCAAGTTCGAGATCGGCCTTCAAATGAACAGAATCAAATCCTTGAAGGATAGGATAAACGAATTCGTGAAGATAAATGGCCTCTGAATTGTTATAGCGCTTAGAGAAATCATCTCTCTGAAGAATCGCTCCCACGGTGGCTTTCGACATGAGTTGAATCAAATCTAAACCAGAGAATTTTCCCAACCAGTCTTTATTGAAAACAACTTTGGTTTTAGTCATGTCGAGAACTTTTCCCACTTGCTCTTTATAAGTTTGGGCATTAAGGATCACTTCCTCAGCAGTTAAAATGGGACGAGTTTTATTCTTTCCAGTTGGATCACCAATTTGGGCCGTATAGTCACCAATCAAAAAGTAAACTTCATGTCCAAAATCTTGAAGCAGTCTCAGCTTTTGTAACACGACTGTATGTCCCAGATGAATATCGGGTCTGGATGGATCGGCACCAAATTTAATGATGAGTGGTTTTTGCGCTTCAAAAGATTTTTTAAGTTTTTTAAGCATCTCATCTTCAGGCAGGATTTCAAATGCTCCACGCTTGAGTTCTTTGAGTTGATCTTCTGGGTTGACCGTTATGCGATTCATGGGGATCTCCTTAAACACTAGAAGTTTAATCGGGCCGGCCAATTTAGTAAAAAACAATTTAGTTATTTTTCGCTACTCATGAAGAGAACTGCGGTGGCGCGTCCTTTACCATCGGAAGCGAAACTGAGTTGTTCAAGATATGTGCCCTTAAATTCTTTCAATTCCAAATCCACCATGATCTTTTGATTAAATGGTGAAATGTCTCGGTAAATTTGCTTTAAGATCTTCTTCTGAAATCGTGCCGTGTGAACATTACTTTCGAGCCCATAGGCGGGAAGTCCAAGGCGGAGTAACTCATCCGTTGTATTGATCGCTCTGACTTGAATCTGCAACTTCGGAATTTCATCAATAAGGATGATTTTTAATCCCATTTTAAGTCTGACAGGAAAGCGCAATTCCCGTTTGCCGAGTAAGATTTGTTCCGATTTTTTAAGCTTATGAATAATATCAAGATAAAGATTAAAGCCCTCACCTTTTTCTTCAGCAAGAACAAATGCCTTTTCAGGTCCGAGAGTAAAGTTATCGCCACCTAAATCTAAAATATTGGCCTGAACGGCAGCACTTATAAGCTGATTGATGTAATGCTCACTGATACTAATCGCTACATTGGCACGTTTTTGTAAAAACAAAAGATCGATCTCTTCCATAGACTGATCAAACATTTCAGGAGAAATCTGCCGCCTCAACTTCGTAGGAATTTGATGAGTTTTGCATTCTTGCTTAGTATCCTGAGTTTCATTGGCACAAAAATGCCCATCGAGGGTTCCTTCAATCAAGTTCAAGGCTTGCTTTGAGCTTATACTCTTTAAGTCAAAACCAGTACCAATAATTCCCTTCGTTGAGTAAGAGCGAGGGAGGTAAACTTCTTGAGGTTTATCCTTGATGATATTAGGAAATTTCTCCCCCATTCTTGTCTGTAGGAGATCTAAGATCGCCAGCTTCATATCATCTTTGCGCTCTAGGAAAAATTGCTTAATTTTTTCTGGCTCAAACTTGATTTCATGCTGTCCAATACGAATGGAAACTTGTGGAATATGGATATCTTGAACGACTAAAGAGATCTGATCTGGTTGCTCAATAATTCTGTTCATAATTTTAGAAAGATCGATCGTATGGAGAGATAAGAGAATGGAGTCTGGCATCAGGGCCGTGTACCATCCCATCGGTAAATCCACCACAAGATCAGGTGAAACAATGAATTCAGGTGAAATCAAATCAATCGAAAAACTTAAGGGAGGGCCAGCAGTCGTGCGATTCAGCTCGACCTCAAAAGAAATCATCTTGGCCGATAATTTAATTCCTTGGACATAATTTTGAGTTACATATTCGATCCGATTCAAATCGGAATCCTGTGGCCTTAATTCAGAATTAAAGGCTTCAATATTGTAGGCTACATTCGCCACACGAAGTTTGTACTTTGATTCAAATAATTTCAAATTCAGGATCGACTGCAGGTCCTTAATCCATTTCACAGTATGAGGTGGTAGATCGTCTAGAACCTGATTAAAGTCCACCAAAACATCGGAGTCAAATTGACGATTATAAGGATCGCCATGATTATTATTTTTTAAAAAAGTTCTGATTCGATGGATAAAAGAAGCTGAAGAATCACGATCAAGTCTAGATTTAAAGACAATGTCCTGAGATTCGGCTCCATAGGACGAGAAACTTATAAAAGATAAGATAAGCAGTAGGCATTTAAGCATTTGTTTTTTCTACCGTAGTCGGAGTCTATCCGTCACCTTTGATAGAAAAATATACATAGAATGTCATTTTAGGGACTTAGGAGGGAAAAGGGTCTATTTAATCTCGAAATAGCGCAGAATGAGCTCATCATTTTCAAAGCCAAAGTATTGCGAAAAATTAGGCTTATGCTTAACAATGAAATTCACTTGTCCCATTTTAAATAAATCGATCGAGTGTCCGTAGCATAATGGGATACTTAAGCTTCGTCCTTGAGGTTCATAAATTTCGTTCTGATAGGTATCGGCAGTGGTTTTGCCAGTGTACTTGCAAATAAAACAGCGTAAATCTTTCATAAAAGAGTATCGATAGAGTTCCGACTTCTCTTGAGGGAATACTTAAAAACTTATGCTGAACTTTGGCCAAGGCAACAGGGAATAACTAATGAACATTTTGAAAATGAATGATATAAGGAGTTTATGAAGGTGATTTTTTTTGATGGTTATTGTGGTCTTTGTAATGGATTTGTCGACTTTATGCTAAAAGTTGACCGAAACAAAATTTTCCAGTTTTCTCCCCTCCAAAGTGAATTCGCCAAGCAGACACTTAAATCTTCAGATACCCAGGACCTAAAGTCAGTCGTCGTCTTCATCCATGGTGAGACTTTTCGAAAAGCTCCGGCCGTACTTAGAGTTTTTAAAGAACTCGGAGGATTTTGGGCGTGGTTATCTTTGCTGAGTTTTCTTCCTGAAGCCTTTCTCAATTTTTGTTATGATGTCATCGCTGAAAATCGCTATAAGCTTTTCGGTAAACGCGAGACATGTCGAATCCCAACACCAGAAGAGAAGGCCCGTTTTATTCTTTAAGATTTTACAGAATTCGTAGTGATCATCCAAAAGATTGAAAGTAATCCTAAGACGACAATAACGACTGTCAAAATGAGAATCGACTTTTCAGGATTTCTAAAAGTTGAATTCGTGATGTCTTGATTTACTTGTCTATAACGAATCATGGACCAAATTTGCAGACCGATTCCCATTACCACCATCCCAATCCCAAACAGAGCAGCATCATGCAAAAGGAAATGTAATGAGAGATGGTCAAGGTGCTTGAGATAAGTTGAGAGACGGTTAATCGTGACTCCAAAACTGATCATGGAAAGTGACGTTCTCAAATATGCGAGGTGAGTCCGCTCATTGGCCAAATGAGAATTTAGGATTGCCAAAGAAATCGTTTCTCGTTGTTCATCATTCATTGGGGACCTAATTTTTTATTTTAATAATCCGACGGTTTTATAAACCTCATCAAGAGTGACACTCGCTCTGCTTCGTGCACGCTCAGCCCCGGACTTGAGGAGTTGATCAAGATAATCTTTATTTTTCATCAGATCATCATATTTTTCACGAACAGGTTTTAACGTTTGGACGACGAGATCGGCCAAGTCTACTTTTAAATGACCGTACATTTTGCCTTCATAGTCTTTTTCAATTTGAGCGGTGCTTTTTCCACTCAAGACAGAATAAATCGTCATCAGATTTGAAAGTCCGGCTTTGTTCTCAGGATCATACTTAATCTCGGTTCCAGAGTCAGTCGTGGCCGATTTGATTTTCTTTTCAATTTTTTTGGCATCATCAATAATTGAGACAAAGTTTTTTTCATTCTCATCAGATTTGGACATCTTTTTATCTGGGTCTTGGAGAGACATAATCCTCGCACCCATTTTACCAACATAGGCCTCTGGCATTTTCAATACGCCCGGACCATAGCGATTTTCAAAAAATCCTACGATATCTCGGCAGAGCTCAAGGTGCTGGCGTTGATCCTCGCCTACTGGCACAAGATCAGCTTTATAGAGTAAAATATCTGCCGCCATCAAAATGGGATAAGTATAGAGACCAGCATTGATATTTTTCACATGTTTTTCTGATTTTTCCTTGAACTGAGTCATCCGGTTCAGGTAGCCCATTGGAGTGAGACAAGTCAGGATCCAGGAAAGTTCAGTATGCTCATGAACATGAGATTGAGCAAAGATGATGTTTTTTTGCGGGTCAAGACCAAGGGCCAGATACTGAGCAAAAAAACTATAGGTTCTTTCTCTTAAGATTTTTGGATCTTGGAAGACGGTTAAAGCATGGAGATCGGCCAAGAAATAAAGGCAATCATACTGGTCTTGCAGCTGCTTCCAATGGTTGATGGCCCCGATATAATTTCCTAAAGTTAAATCGCCGGTAACTGTACTTCCGCTTAAGATCGTTTTTTTCATGGCCTGATTATACTTCTTCGGCGAATGATGGTGAAGTCGGAAAGTCTTAGAATCTCTCTTGACACAAAACGGCATTGCTGTTTTTAGGCTCAAATCTTTGATAAGTTAGGTGTCTCGTTATCCCAAGGGGGGATTTATGCCGGATATGAAACTTGATCTTGCTCACATTTCCTCTGGCCTCTCAAGCTCCCAAGTCATTCGAAAACTTGAAGAGGAAGGATACAACGAACTTCCTACCAGCAGCTCAAAACCATGGTTAAAACTTATTTGGGAAATTTTTAAGGACCCAACGGTCTCCATTATTATCGCTTGTGGCGTGATTTATTTTATTATGGGCGATCCACAGGAAGCCTTCCTGCTTCTATTTTCTTTAATCGTCATTATGGTGATCACCCTTGTTCAGGAACGAAAAGCAGAGCGCGCCCTTGAGACCTTAAAACAACTCTCAAGCCCACGAGCACTTGTCATCAGAGATGGGTTGAAAGTTCGCATTCCGGGGAGAGATGTAGTCAAAGAAGACATTTTAATCCTTCAGGAGGGAGATCGGATTCCTGCGGATGCTATCATCCTTGAAAGTGCTCATATAGAAACTGATGAATCGCTCGTCACAGGTGAGTCTATGAGCGTTTCAAAACAGATAGGAGAATCCATTTACGCCGGAACGACGATTGTTAAAGGCCAGGGTATTGCCCAAGTGACTCAAACTGGTCTTATGACAGAGATGGGAAAAATTGGTGGGGCGCTTAAAAAAGCCAAGCGAGTCCTGAGTCCTTTGGAGATTGAGACAAGAATTTTAGTAAAGAAATTAAATTGGCTCGCACTTGCCCTATGCCTTTCAGTTATTGCGATCAACTGTTGGTATAGAGGGAATTTAGTACAAAGCTTTCTGATCGGCTTAACCCTGGCCATGGCGATTCTTCCCAATGAACTTCCGGCCGTCACGACCATTTTTCTCGCGCTTGGTGCCTGGAGAATGTCAAAAAAAAGAGTGCTCACTCGTCATCTTCCGGCGATTGAAAACCTAGGAGCCGTCACCGTCTTGTGTGTGGACAAAACAGGGACACTGACCTTGAACAAAATGACGATACAAACACTCTACGCTCAGGGGAGAGAAATTGATTTCTCTGCCCCATTATTTTCAAAACTTGATCCTGAATTTCATGAGGTGATAGAGTACGGAATTTTAGCGAGTCGCCAGGATCCTTTTGATCCGATGGAAATTGCCTTCCACTCTGCTGGCGAAAAGTTTCTTGTCGACAACGATCATCGCCATGAAGATTGGATTATCTATAAAGAGTATCCACTCTCTTCAGAGCTTCTCTCACTTAGCCATGCGTGGAAACTAGAAAAACAAAAAGGCTATATCATTAGTGCAAAGGGTGCACCTGAGGCCATCATCGATTTATGCCACATGGATGCATCGGAATCAGTCAAGCATCACCAGAAGGCTCAGGAAATGGCCAAAAATGGACTGCGGGTTTTAGGTATTGCAAAGGCTTATCATGAGCATTCTGAACTCCCAGAGCACCAACATGATTTTGAATTTAAATTTATTGGTCTTGTTGGAATATCTGATCCAGTCCGTCCAGAGGTTCCTGAAGCGATTCAAAGCTGCTTAAGAGCCGGCATTAGAGTCGTCATGATCACTGGAGATCATCCTGTCACTGCGAGCTCCATTGCGAAGAAAATTGGTCTTTCAAATCCTGACAAAGTCCTGACTGGTCCAGATCTCACTTCACTTACTCAAGATGAACTCAAAAAGGCTATCGTTACTACATCTATTTTTTCTCGTGTTAAACCTGAGCAAAAATTACTCATAGTGGAGACACTCAAAGCATGTGGCGAAATAGTTGCCATGACAGGAGATGGAGTCAATGATGCTCCAGCTCTAAAGAGTGCACATATCGGAGTGGCCATGGGTGGACGTGGAACGGATGTCGCTAGAGAATCTGCAGGCCTTGTTATTTTAGATGACGACTTTGGTTCAATTGTTGAAGCTGTAAAGATGGGCAGGCGTGTTTACCAAAACTTGAAAAATGCCATGATTTATTTATCCTCCGTCCATATTCCTATTGCTGGGATGTCGATGTTGCCAGTTCTTTTTGATCTCCCTCTCATTCTGTTGCCTGCCCACATCGCTTTTCTTCACCTTGTTATTGAGCCAGCTTCATCTATCGTTTTCGAAGTGGATCCAGCAACTCCGCAAATTATGGATCGCCCTCCGAGAAATCTACAAGATTCGATTTTAGGAAAAAAGATGTGGTTTCCCATAATCGTAAAAGGTTTTTCAAGCTTTGCGGCGCTGGCATTAATTTACTTGATCTCCCTCAAAAGAGGTCAAGACGAAAATGAGGCGAGATCATTAGTTTTTCTCACCCTTATGTTTTCAAATATGGCGCTCATCTTACTGACTAGGAATGAGCATTTGTCGTTTATGGAACGCTTTAGTTTTTCCAAAAACAAAGCAGCAAAATGGCTCCTATTGAGTACAGCAACTCTCATCGGAATTGTTTTTAGTTTACCGGCCACAAGAGTTATTTTTAAATTCTCTGTGATACATTTGATTGATATTTGCGTCAGCTTGGTAATTGGAATTGTTAGTGTAACGTGGATTCAGTTTATTCCCTCTCGAAAGAACTAAAAAAAGCGAGGATACAAAACCGTACCCTCGCTCTGAGATTAATTTCAAACTCTATCTGTTTCCGTTGTTTCCGTTGTTTCCGTTGTTCCCGTTGTTTCCGTTCGAACCGGTTGAACCGTTGTTACCGTTGTTTCCGTTGTTTCCGTTCGAACCGGTTGAACCGTTAGAACCAGTTGAACCATTGGATCCATTGTTCCCATTGTTCCCGTTGTTCCCGTTGTTACCGTTGTTTCCGTTGTTCCCGTTGTTTCCGTTGTTCCCGTTGTTTCCGTTGTTCCCGTTGTTCCCGTTGTTTCCGTTGTTCCCGTTGTTTCCGTTGTTCCCGTTGTTCCCGTTGTTCCCGTTGTTTCCGTTGTTTCCGTTGTTCCCGT
>CANFNX010000047.1 GCA_947448495.1 Bacteriovoracaceae bacterium
CCATAACCCCCTCGACACAATCAAATTACCCAAGGTTCAAACTGAATCGCCTACAGTGGCCTTCGATGATCATGAAGTGTTGCAAATGATCAATGCTCCCGACTTGAAAACACATAAAGGGAGAACCCATCGCCTGATTATGGCCATGCTCTTTAACCTGGGACTTCGACGTTCGGAGCTTGTGAACATCAAGGTTTTTCAACTTTTCCAGGACAGGGGCCACATGGTTCTCAGAATCCATGGTAAGGGCGATAAGGTTCGTCTCGTTCCTTTAAATGAAATCGTTCAACATGAAATTCAAGACTACCTTGACCACCTTAAGGATCATGGCATTGTGTTGGGGGGAGAAGATTACCTCCTCCAAACAGAGCTAAGCAAAAAAAACAATCGCCCGATGGATGGATCTACTATTTATCGAGTTATTGAACGATACGCTCAGTCCCTAGGTATTAACAAAGAAGTCTCGCCCCATTCTTGCCGAGCAACCGTTATTTCACATCTTCTGGATACGCAAAATACTGCGATCAGAGATGTTGCCAGCTTTGCTGGTCATGCCAACATAACCACGACAGAGAGATACGATAAACGCCGTAAAAATTTGGATAAATCTGCTGCCTATCAGGTTGATTACAAACTAAAAAAAGCCTAAGCCGTTTTTAGTAAAAAAGTTGATTTATAATGAAGTCTGACAAGTTCTTTCGTGTGACCAACAAATTTTTTAATTGAAGCTACATTTTGCTCAGATTGATTTTGAATTTTATCATAGGACATGAAAAGAAAGATTCTCTTATTTTTAACGAAATCAAAACTTGATTGATAAGAGAAATCTTTAACTGACATTTGCAGCGAATTTTCTGATTTAGATGAATAAAGTAAATTAAATGTAAAATGAGAAAGGAAATTCTTCATTTCTGAAAGATCTTTGCTCGAGGCCTGGTTGAGAGTGTCAGTATCAAGATAGATTCTCATCTGATCCCCTTGGATCATTTTATTCAAGAACAGATCAGAATCGACTGATAACAGCATTCCATTTAAGGTTAACTGTTCGAGAGATATGAGACCGGCCTCAGCGAAAGTATGACCGAACTCCATCAAGAGTTTTGCCTTCAAGCGAATGCGATAATCTCTCTTAGGTAAACGATCCTTTAGCAAATTGACCATGACAAAATCTATATAGGTTGCTCTGTTGAAACATTCAGAGACTGGCATCGTTTTGTAGGGGCCAGTACTTGAAATAAATGAAACTTCGATCGGTCCATAGGGATCAAAACCAAGGGAGCAATGAATTTCATTGGTCACGAAATTTTCATACAAATCAAACATGGTCGTCTGATGCACTTTTTTGTTGGTTCTTATCCAAATCGGAATCATTGAAAGTCGAGTCAGGCTTTGTTCTTTACGATGAAATTCATCATTTAAATTTCGATTTGTTTCAATCGCCGTTTTGATTGTTTCACAGGTCTCATTAAAATCTGCCCAGTGAAAAACGAGATTACCATGATCACATAATGTGAATTGTTCCCCTAGACTATGCTGGTGAGCAGAGTCATTCATAAAAGAAGAAGGAAAAAACTCTTTCAATGTTTGTGGGTTCATGAAAATCCTCTTCAATAATCTAGATTCATCCTAAATCTATATTTCAATTTTAACTCGAAATCAGAAACTAACCAACACTTCTCACTATCGAAATGAAAGATTGATTTTCCTTACGAAAATTTAAGTAAGAAAGGTAACTAAAAATCACAGAGATACCAAAGGGGATGAGAAAACTGAGGGATATGTGGCTGAAATTTAGATCAATGGGAAAACTTCTCTCAACAAAAATATCGGGCATGAGATCATGACCGTAACTATCCAGTATTTTAAGCACCATAAGGCCTGCCATTGTTCCTAGGCAACAAATGACAGATGAGAAACTCAAAATAAAATATAAACAAAGTTTAAGGAGCTTCTGCTGAGACATTCCAAGGATCCAAAAGCTCATGAGATCTCTACGTATCTTTGAGTAAAAAATAAGAAGCCCCGAGGTAATAGCAATGGATACCAATAGGCTCATACTGATAAAAAGAAAAAGCATCACTTTGGTTTCCAGATTAAGTGACCATACTAAGGCCTGATTCATTTTTTCCCAACTTAAGAGCCGAAAAGGTGTCTCGGTTTGGACCTTCTCTATTTTCTTTAGAAGGTCATCAGATAATGGTTTAAAAATACGGATTTGATTTATCCCTCTCTGGCGAAGTAAATTTTGAACAATCTCTGCCCGTCCCCAGATTTCAAATTCATCAACTTCGGGCAATTCAGTGTAAACATAATCAGACAGATTCTCTGAAACAAACCGTGGAACCTCTCCCATGAGAGAATCCGTGACCCCGGGGGCAATAATTTGAATCTCATCCAGAAAGGGTAAGCGGACTTTTGTTGCAAGGTCATTTCCAATAACTAAACCAGAAAAATCCTTATCATTCAAAAATTCAGGTCTCTCATCGCTCAATATCAGGCCATGGATCTTTGCAGGGGCCACATAACTTTTATATTTTAGTAATACTTCTGATTCTAATTCAGCATAAAAGGGCGCTCCCTCACGCTTTAAAATATCGCGAACTTCTTCGAGAGACTCATGGGTGATTTGATCAAATTGAATTAAATAGTGTCCATGAACAGATTTTGATCGCTGGATCAGGCTCTCCTGAAGTCCCCCCATTATGCCTTGGATAACCATAAGAGAAAGCGCAGAAATAAAAAGGCCAACGACTGCGATAAATAGCAGTCGTTGGCGTGTTTTTGCAAAAAAAAGATACTTAAAGAAATAGCTAAAAAAAGGCCAGGTTCTCATCTAAAGATCATAAAACTTTCTTTTATCATTGACCATCATAGAAAGGAATGGAGACACCGAATAGCGCTCTTTGCTGACTTCTTTAGCGAAATTATTTAAACGAACAATAATTTGGTCCAGACCTTCTTGATCGGCCCATCGCAAAAGACCACCTTTAAATGGTGGGAAACCAGTTCCGTAGATCATGCCGACGTCAACTGTTGCAGCTTTATCACAAATTCTATCGGCAAAAATATAAGCCGCTTCATTAACCATCGGTAAAAATAGGCGCATCTGAATCGTCATTTCATCCATATGCTTTTTCTTACTTGGAAGAATTTTCGAAATGTCAGGATTTTTCCCTGTGGACTTACCCTTTTCATCATAAAGATAAAAACCTTTATTATTTTTCTTTCCAAGCAATTTCGCATCATAGAGCTTTGTCGACAATGAGCTTGGATTTGCTCTTTCTCCAAGACCATCATGCATGATCTTTCCAACTTTCACACACACATCAAGACCAATCTCATCCATTAGTCGACATGGGCCCATTGGCATACCAAAATTAAGTGCCGCTTCATCGAGCGCTTCAACCGAAACTCCCTCTTCAAGGAGAAAAGCTGCTTCATTGAGATAAGGGGCAAGAATTCGATTCACTAAAAATCCTGGGCCGTCTTTAACAACGATTGGGGTCTTTTTAACGTCTAATACCCACTTCACAAGTGTTTGAACCGTTTTCGGGTCAACTTTATCGTGAGTAATAATTTCTACCAGGGGCATCTTATTAACAGGATTAAAAAAATGAAGGCCAGCAAAACGCGATGGATCTTTTAAGGCCTTACTCATTTCCTGAACAGAAAGAGATGAGGTGTTAGAAGTGAGTAAGCAATCTGGACGAACATACTCCTCAAGTTCAGCAAAAACCTTTTTCTTGAGATCCATATTTTCCACAACCGCCTCAACAACGAGGTCAGCACTTTTCATGCCTTCAAGAGTTAAAGTAGGCTCAATCGAGCGCATTTTGCGATTGAATTCATCTTCAGACATACTGCGTTTTTTAAGTGCTCCGGCAAAATTCGCAGAAGCTTGCTTCAGTCCAAGTTCAAGTGCCGCAGATGTAATATCTTTCATCAAGGGAGCCTGGTTATTGTGAGCGAAGAGCCAAGCAATCCCCCCTCCCATCACTCCAGCCCCAAGAACTGCTCCTCGCTTAACAGTCGGAAGCTGATCCTTGTTCTCTAACTTTTTTGAATTATCAGTCAGAAAGAAAATATGCTGAAGATTCTTAGACTGCACACTTTGAGAAAGTTCCGCAAAGGCCTGGGCCTCCATCGCCAAGTAATCAGAGCGATTCTTATTGGCCCCAGTTTCTAGTACCTCAAGGATCTTTAAGGGAGCGGGATAAAAACCTTTGGTGGTTTTCATCACTTGCTCACGCGCCTTCTGGAAAATAATTTTTCGAGTGAGAAAATTTTCCATTGCAGCTTTCTCAAGCTCTTCCTTCAAGGACTTTTTCTTTTTTGCTTTAGAAATATAATTTGGCGCAAGCTCTTTCATTCTTTCGGCCGGGAGGATGGCATCAGCGAGACCCATCTTGAAGGCATTTTTACCTTTAATTTGCTTTCCTGTAAGGATCATATCAAGGGCCGGTGGAAGTCCTACTTTTTTTGGAAGTCGATAAGTTCCACCAAAACCAGGCAAAACACCGAGCATCACCTCGGGTAGCCCAAGAGCTGTTTTAGAATTATCAGAGACAAAGATCTTTTTACAGCAAAGTGAAAGTTCGAGCCCACCACCAAGACAAACTCCATCCACTAAAGACGCCGTCGGCATTTTAAGATCTTCGATCGAATTAAAAAGTTTATGGGCAACTTCAAGATTTCTTAAAGCATCCCCTTCACTCTTGAGATCATTAATAACAGAAATATCCATCCCTGCCAAAAATACACTTGCCTTATGAGAAAAGAAAAAAAGTCCTTTGGCACCTTTCTTCTTATCAACTTCCGTGACCTCTGCCATAATTTTTGTTAGTTCTTCCAAAGACTCACGAGTCAGTGTCGTCATGGATTTTTTTTCATTTAATCCAAAACCAATCCAAATGTAGTCATTTTTAATTTCATAAGAAATATGTTGGTAGCTCATATTCAACTCCGATTACACTTTTAAATTTTCAATAAGAACAGCACCACCTTGACCTCCACCGATACAAAGGGAGGCAAGACCAAATCTTTGTTTACGGCGCTTCAATTCATGGGCCAGAGTGACAACGAGGCGTGAGCCTGTTGAACCGACAGGGTGACCAAGTGCAATCCCTCCACCATTAACATTCAATTTTTCCAAAGGAATTTCGCCAATCGTTTCATCAATGCCCCATTTTGATGAGAGATTTTTGTCTTTCATGACTTTGAGACATCCTAAGACTTGAGCGGCAAAAGCTTCATTCAATTCAAAAAGATCGATTTGATCTAGAGTCATACCAGCTCGCTTAAGGACACCATGGATGGCCAGAACTGGACCAAGCCCCATTCTCTCTGGCTCAAGACCATGAAAATGGTAATCTACAAATTTTGCGATGGGATCCAGATTATATTTCTTCACTGCTTCTTCAGAGGCCAGAAGCCACATAGATCCACCATCAGTAATCGGACAGGCGTTACCCACTGTCACAGTTCCCGTTTCTTTTTCAAAGTAAGGCTTGAGTTTACCCAAGCCTTCAACTGTGGAGTTATCTCTGAAGCCGATATCATCCGCAATCATTTTATCAAGCTTATAACCAGCAGTAATGGGAAGAATTTCTTCTCGAAATTTTCCTTCTTTGGTTGCAGCCGCTGCCAAATGATGAGAGCGGTTGGCAAATTCATCTTGATCTTTTCTTGAAATTCCAAGTTCGCGAGCAAGTGTTTCTGCCGTTTGCCCCATATTCTTTCCACAAAAAGGATCTGTTAACCCCTGCTCAATAGCGATGACAGGAGCAAGAAAGTGAGGTCTGAAACCTGAAACAATTTTCAGCTTTTGAGCTGGAGATTTCGCCTTCATCATATCAATAAAAAATTCAGTCATATCTTTATTAAACATCAGTGGCATCTGGGACATGTTCTCAACACCACCAGCAAAAATTAAGTGCGAGCGACCAGAGCCAATTTTGTCAAACGCCTGAGAAAGAGCTTCCATCCCAGAAGCACAATTTCTATGAACAGAATATCCAGAGGTTTTTTTATGAAGGCCTGCTTCAAGAGCAATCACTCGGCCTACGTTTGGATACTTGGCCGGAGTTCCAGTATTTCCAACAATCACTTCATCAATTTGATCAGAAGGAAGGCCATGCTTATCCAACAGGTGACGAATAAGATAATGACCAAGATAAGGAGCTGCAATTTCTTTTAAATCAGCACCGGACTTCACACAGGGCGTACGTTTTCCATCAACAAGATAGACAGTTTTCATAGGGGTCCTTTGAAAATAAAAAGATTAAGTGGATTACCATTTAATAATAAATCAAAGGATGATTCTGATGAAGGCAAAAGCAAAATGGTCAAATAAAAAACCCCAGGAACGGCCTGGGGTTTTTTTAGGATTCGAGATTCGGTGGGAGATTAGAAAACAACCACTGCACCAGCGAAGATCGAAAGGGCATTTGCGTTAATAATTTCGTTTCCAAGCTCTCTCAGACGTTTTTGGTCAGGGCTATTAGTAATATTTTTCGAAGCCTGTGAGCTCATCGCATTACCAAGACCGGATGAAATGGCACCTTCGATATTTATACCAAAGCTGCGTGTTATCATAATCTCCGACCCTGCCATCAAGGTACCTGACGCATAAGTCGTATTATAATTCTCATTACCAAATTGAGCTCCGAACATAGGATCAGAGTAAGTATTGTTATTAGTATACTTCATTGATGCTCTGTTAATACCAAGCCCAGCTCCGACATAAGGGCGGAAACGCTCACTGCGAGTGATAAAGAACTTACCATAGAGGTCGAGCCCCATTGAGCGATACTGGATTTCACGTCCACCATACATGTTGTTATAACCGCTGTACCAGCCTTGATTTGAATACATTGAGTTGGCAAAATCATTGGTTTTCAATTGAGCAAAGTTAAAGCCTACACCCATTGAAAAGCGCGAAGTAATATTAGATTCAAGTCTTGTACCTGCTGCGATTTCAGAGTCCAGTTGTTCAATTTGGCCGTTATACTGAGTCGCACCAGCGTATGGAATCAATTTAATTAATTCGAATGCATTGGTTGGATTCAATGCCGCCGGAGCCTCAGCTGAAGAAGTGGCCACAGGTGCCGCCTGACCTGTACTAACTTCTTGTTGGACTTGAATGTCACTATTTCCTCTCAAAGCATCACACTCAGCAGACTTAATGTCTTCCATAAGACATTTTAATTTTGCTTCAGCTTTTTTTATTTTTGCCATGGCTTTTGTTTCAGCTCTTTTGGCTTCGACATTGGCCATGATTTTTTCTTCAGCATTTTCGCCAATTTTTTCTGCTTCGTTTGTGAGCTTATTCAGTTCTTTAGTTTTTTCTTTATAAAGAGTATTTTCGTTTTTGTATTTATTAACAGTACTCTTTAACGACTCAAGCTCCCCATCAGAGACAGCTTTTTCGTGCATATATCCATCAACATCGATGGGATCTGAATTGAGGACTTTTTCTTCTGATTGGGCGTAGACATTGGCAAAAGTTAAAGTCAGCATCAACGCCATAAGGTTTTTGGTTTTCATACGTTCCTCCTCGGAAGGACAGTAAATCAATTTGGGCCCAGCATACACCAGTGACACGCAGCAACATAGCGTTTTAGTCGATTCATGTAAAAATTACTGAAGGGGGCACCGGGAGTGAACTAGCGACGAAGGTAAAATCTCTTATATTTCAATTGTGGATCAAACATTTTCTGATAAAAGGCTTTCTGACCATTCATATAACTATTTGGATTATCAAGAAGATAGCCCTGAAACTTTTTAAAAAATGTAACACACATACTAACGGCGACGGCCACAACCAGAAGGTATTCCACCGAAGTTTGACCCTTTTCCCGCAATAAAAATAAGACTCTCATAGATAGAATTATAACTTAAAAATCCTCAATCCCATAAGAAAGTGCAAGCAGGCCTAAAGACCTGTACTTAAAAGGCCCCCAATACTCAAACCCTTGAATTTTCTTATCTTCAAAAACGACCTCTAGAGGCAAGGCCGTCAGAATGGACCCCTCACTTTTACGGTAATCCCGAAGACTTCTCAGGTCCATCGTTACACTCTGTATCCCCTTTGATTCGGTCAGAGTGGGCGTGAAGGGAATTTCAGAGGCATCTTTGCGATAAAACAAATCAATCTCTTTACTGTAGAACTCGGCTTTTGACCCTGGTAGATCGGGATAGGGCCAATGGTAAAAAGTAAATCCGTTACCAATTGCGACTACCCTAAACGGAGTATCAGAACCAAGCATGTCGGTATTTGTAACCAAAGTAAGATCAGATGGCGGAAGTGGTGAGATAATACGCTTAACCGGGCTCAGTTGGTATTTACGGAAGATGGGATAATTCGACTTCAGCTTAAAGGGAACATCTTCTGGAGGGTGTGCAAAAAATAAAACTCTTTCTCCAGATATGACTCCTTCAAAACTTTTCAGCAGAAGATTTTCGAATTTTCTTTCATAAAATTGCCAAAACTGAACAGAGCTTTCTTTATAGTCCCCTCCCCCTAATAGCAATCTTCGCTTTAGTTGGGTCAATAAGAAAAAATCCTGAAGTCTATAGATCGGTGAAAAGAGTCTGAAAAAGTAAAAAGGGATCTCTTCAGGTGGGATATAGGTTTTTAATTTATCTTCAGAGAGAACTCCCAACAAATGAGTCAGTTCTGAGTACTTTAAATTTTTTGAAAGAACAAACTCGTTTTTCACCAGTTCAGCGAAACGTGAGTAGATGACTTTCATCCACTTTGGTCCCTGAATTTCAAAACGAAAGGTTTTATTTCTTTTTGAAAATTCAAAACATGAAAGTTCAAAACGTCTAATTTCTTCAAAAAAATAGCTGTCGAAACTTTCTTGGGATTCTCTATAAATTAAATCTAAATCCTCGGAATCGACGAGCTCAGGGAACTTTCGTAAAACTTCAATTAAGTTCCCGAATGGCGAAAAACCAAGTCTTAATCTTGAGTTATCAGAAATGAATTCAACTGCCGCAGGCAACAAAAACTGACGAAGATCAGATAGCTCTGGAATATCATAAGTTTTACCTAGACGCTGGAAGGCCAAAATCTCTAACTCGGATAAATAGTTATTATTATAACTATCTGCCTGAAAGCGTGGATCATCTATCAGTAAAATGGAACGATTTCTTTTACAGGAAATAAGTCCACGAACTAAAGACATTAGTCCCATGCCTACAATAATTTCCTGATAACGATTTTTTAGCATGAAATCAATTCCTTCTTATAGTGCTCATATGAAGTTATTTGAGATTGTATTTTAGCATAAACCTGATGATTCGAGATATCGCGTTTGAGCCAAAAAAGAAATTCCTGATTGTTTTTGACTTCCATCATATCACCATAAAATCGGGCCAGATCAAATTCGGTCGATCTGTAGTGAACAGGACCACAGGACAAATGATCACTTCCTGCAATCAGCGGCTCCAATAGAGAATGAACACTTGCACCAAATCCTCCACCCACATACGCCTTGCCGAAGTCCTGATAAAGTTCGCAAAGAATTCCCTTTTTGATAAGCAAATATGTCTTACTTGGTGTGAAATGAATCGTCTGATCATCAATGATGACCGGTTCACGCCCTAAGCTTTTCAAGAGACTAAAAATTTGCGCAACAATCAAATCGTCTAACTTATGCGGAATGATTGTCAGGAAGGTATCTTCTGGAATGTCCTTTAGAAGTTCAATATCTTCCGGCCAGACATTCCCCAGGAGCAATCTTTTCTCACGTGGATAAGAGTTTAAATGGTCTCTGAAGTTTAAATAAAGAGGAAAAATCTGAGAAAACTTTTCCATTTTCTGCTCGACCCGTCTTTTAATTTGTTCCATCCTAAAGTCAAACACGTAACCATCAAGACCAAGAGTCTTCGCAATTTTAAGATCTTCAGTAGTTGCAAAAAAAGTGAGTGAAGATTTTGCCAGGAAGGCACGTTTAAAAAGCGAAATCCCTTTATCGCCTATTCGCTCTTTCTTAAAGGTCACCCAAACAAACATTAATCGATGCGGGCTCTTTAAACTCCAGACGAGAAATTCTGGAAATAAGTCATAGCGGACAAGAATCAAATCATTCGCGGTGATCCAGTTTGAAAAACTTAAATCTAAAATGGGGTACCTGAAATATCTAATTTGAACCGGAAATTTCTTATAGAGAGCGATAATGGTCCGCTCAACACTTGGGGAAAAGAAAACCAATTCTATTTTCTTACCGGCCAAGAGAGCATCATCAATCAGGCTCGCAACTTGTTGATACTCTCCTTCAGAAGAGAACTCGAAACATAAATCGGCTTTGAGACCAACTTTTTTGAAAGATTGCGATCCATCCTCAATTTTATTTTTCTTTTCAAAATGAAAGCGCTCTCGAACCTTAGGAAAGATATAAAAAAATGATCTTAATAAAAAAAGCAGAGGCAAATAAACGACCCACATGAAAAGCCAGGCCAAAAGCCAAATCACAACTGCCCTCTCATTTTTAGGTATGTATTAAAGACTTCATCGACCGAAATCTCCTCCATACAGTACAATCTCTCTCTTGTGCAGGCTTTAGAACCAGTAGTGGAGCAAGGTTTGCAGGAAAGATTTTTTGATAAGAAATATGATTGCGAGCCATGGGGCGCAAATCCAAAGCGTGGATCTGTGGGCCCAAAAATGGTCAAACAGGGAACTCCATAAGCTTCAGCAATGTGATTCATACCGGAATCATTTCCAATACTGCAAATCGCTTTAGAAAGAATGGCCATCGATTCTTTTAAGGATGTTTTCCCTTGAAGATTCACAAGCCGCTTATCTGGTATCGCATCAAAGACTTTACAAAATTCATCGCCGGGACCTGCTAGGATAATCACTTTATCTTGAGTGGAATGAAGGAGTTTTTTTGCCAACTCCACAAATGAATCCACAGGCCAGCGCTTCGATGGGAAAGAAGCCGAGGGAGCTAACACGACATATGATCCATCAATACTATACTGCTGAGGCCGAGAGAGATTAGTAAGCTCCTGATGAGTCCCTCTTACGTAATCCTGAGTACGGCGAACGCCTCTGTTATCAAAAAACAAAGATTCAACATCATTAATGATTCGTTCAACTTGAGGCTCTAGTCCAAAAGTCTTTACATCAATAAGTCGTTTTATGGGCCCAAACTTAATCTTAGTGAGTAGAAATCTCTCAATTCGACGTTTATCAGCGACAAGAGCGGGAATATACCAAAAAGATATTCGCAAACGAAGAGACCTCATAGTCCCATGTAAATCAAAAAGTAGGTCAATAGGATGCTGTTGATGGAGGGCCTTTAATTTTTGAGTAAAGTCACTCCAGGACTCTCCCCCCCGACGATCAAAAGTCACCACCTGATCAAGATCAGGATGAGAATCAATCAGAGAAGCAAATTCTTTTGAAGTGACAAAAGTTAATCGAAGCTTTGCTCCATAAAGTGAGCGAAGCCAGTTAATAGTAGCTGTTTGAAGCACCACATCCCCCATACTGGAGAACCTGATCAATAGAATATGCATAAGGATATTAAACTAGATATCTAAAGGAACGACAACACTGTTGTCACCTTCCCTGTCTTGAAACTTTTTGGCATTATATTTTGTTTTAAATTTCTGGAATTGCTTCCACTTCGTTTTACCTAAAAGCTTCTCAAATTCCTTATCTCGCTCAACTTCTAAATCTAACATTCGACGTTTTTGGTCTATACTCAATTCGTGCCCCTGAGCATAGGTCGTAATGACTTCTAACTTTCGGTAGTAGCTCTCCTTGACCTTTTCAATCTCGTCCAAATCAGATTGATTTAAATTCAATACCTCTGTCAAAAACTGCAAGCGGTCTTGTGTGACTTTTTCAAAGGTTTCCTCAACCACTTTTTGCATATTTCCTTGGGCATCTGGTAATTTAATTGAAGAAGAATCAGCTTTCCTCTCAAGGGCGACGTTCGTTTGAGACAACGGGCCAACTCTAGTGGCATGCTGATCTTTATTAGTCTGAAGATGATTTTCCAGCACGATTCTCTCGAGAGGAGGTTGGCGCCACTCTCTTATTAGAAGAGAGATCAAAACGACATTAAGAATAAGGCTAAGAGAGAGAAGAATTTTCATGCATTAAGAAGTTTTGCAGCTTCTTTAGCATGGTAGGTTAAAATAATATCCGCCCCTGCTCTTCTAAAACACGTTAATGTTTCAAGCACCACCTTATCATGGTCTATCCAACCATTCTGAGCTGCTGCCTTGACCATCGCATATTCACCACTCACATTATAAGCAGCGATGGGTAGAGCAAAATTTTGCTTCAATCGATAAATGATATCAAGGTATGGCAGCCCTGGCTTAACCATTAAAATATCAGCTCCCTCTGCTTCGTCTAAAGCCGCTTCTCTTAAAGCCTCAGCACCATTTCCTGGATCCATTTGATAAGTCTTCTTATCACCTTTTTTTGGAGCCGAATCAAGTGCATCTCTAAACGGGCCATAGTAGCCAGAAGCATATTTAGCGGTATAGCTCATAATTAATGTATTTTTAAAGCCCTCTTGATCAAGAGCCTCTCGAATAAATCCAACTCTCCCATCCATCATGTCTGAGGGGCCAATAATATCCACACCCGCTTTCGCTTCACAAATGGCCTGTTTGGCCAAGACTTCAAGGGTTGCATCATTAAGAATTTCACCCGTTTTTGGATCCACTAAACCATCGTGGCCTTCGGAAGAATAGGGATCGAGAGCGACATCACCCATGATCACGATCCCTGGAATCGCCTCTTTTAGGGCCATTATAGATCGAGCATTTAAACCTGAATCATTAAATGCTTCTCTGGCATCAGAGGTTTTTAATGAATCTTGGATCGCTGGAAACAGGGCAACTGTTTTAACTCCGAGTGAATAAAGCTCTTTTGCCTCTATGATTAAGTGGTCAATCGATAATCGAGAATAGCCAGGCATCGACTTTATAGGAATATTTTGATCTTTACCATCAATCACAAACAAAGGCGCAATAAGGTGCTGTGGAGTCAAAGAGGTTTCACGAATCATAGAACGTATAACTTCATTTTTTCTATTTCTACGTGGACGGATTAACATAATTAAGCCTTAGAAGTGCCCATCGATTTAAAAACGAGGGCGTATAATTGAATTTGTTTCATCATAGCTGCCAATCCATTGGAACGATTCATGGAGAGATGCTCAGTGATGCCCAATTCTTGCAAAAATTCGGGTTTCGTTGAAAGTATTTCTTCAGGAGTGGAGTCAGAATAAACCGACACTAAAACACCAATGATGCCTTTGACTAAGACGGCATCAGAGTCAGCTTGAAAATAAACTTTTCCATCCTTAAACTCGGGATACAACCAGACTTGAGACTGACAGCCTTTAACTTTAAATTTTTCATCTCTTTTATCATCGGGATAGGTGCCTAAGTGCTTTCCAATTTGAATAAGCTCTTTGTATCGATCTTCCCAATCACGAAATTGTAAAAAACGCGACTTTACCGAAGCAATCTTGTCAGACATGTCCATGTGATTTCCTTTGCCTACGGGCCCTAGTATGTCCTCTTCCGCAGTATTAGTCAAAAAGACTCCCAAAATGATCTAAAGACTTAAGCTTTAGACTAAGAGCGCCGAAAATAGATAGAGAAACCTCTTTGAGAGAGTCATTTTTATGGCGATAGATCTTAAATCCCTGACTTCTGAAATTATCCACAAAATGGGTTATTCGACTCATGATCTCTGGGTGGTAAAGGTAGAAGATGAGGTCTATGGTCCCTTCGAAGTGGATTCTTTAAGGCACTATGCTTCGGACAATGAGGCTTTATTTCAAAAAGCTTTAGCAAGTCGTAGCGATGCTAATGATTGGCACCCTTTTCATAGCTATGCTCAGTTTCAATCTATAGGTGATCACCATGAGGGTTCCAATGTGGTAACCGCATTTTGGATCCTTCAATCTGGCCAAAAGATGGGGCCGCTATCAAAGTTTGACCTCCAAAAAAAGCTAGAAATGCACATTCTAGGTATGAATGACCTTGTCTCACTGGACGAGGGGCATTCGTGGAAAAAATTCTACGAATTAGAAATATTTTTACCTGAATCAATGAACGGTGACTCCCTACCTCTACCTCCCGTAGAATCAAGCTTTTCCAGGGCAAGAGAAGTCTATGAAAATGAGCGCCCATTGATGGCATCAAATTCTTTGGGTGTAGCCTCGATGGTGTTTCTTGGTTTTAAGAGTGAGTCAAAGCAAATAAAACTAGAAGAAATTGATTTAAAATCTTTAAATCAAACTGAGGTCAGCAGATCTTTGCAATGGGCAGTTCCCCTTTTTGTAGCCTCGTTTGGTGCACTGGCCATTCTAAGCTATTTTGTTTTCTCTTCACCAACTCCGAGCCATTTGACAGATAAAGAGTCAAAGGCAAGCGGACACGAGATGGCAAATTCAAGATCTTCGTCAAATTCAAATCACAATTATCCTAGGAATAGACAACCTTCGAGTTATGGCCAAAATCACTTCGATCAACAGCGATCGGGTCTCACCCAGGCCCCTGCCATGAATTACAATTCCTATGAGACTCAAACTGAAACACACTATAATGAGCCCGACCAGGGCATGGATCAAGCTCCAGAGCCTGAACCAATGCAAATGGATCAACCTCAAGAAAACTCATTGGTTTCAAACAATGTCCCAGGTATTGAGGGAGGAGAAAGTTTAGATCAATCCATGGGTTCTGAACCACCACCTGCTCCCGAAGCTCCTGTGGTTGAAGAAGCGAGTGATTTTTAATTACTGCTTAAGCTCCCTCTTAATTGTTGCAAGAGATACTCCATCTTTTTTACGAATAATTTTACAACCGCATTCTTCAGAATCAGCGTTAATGGGTTTGAATATCTGAAATTTTCCATCGCGAATAAAATCAGCGAATTGATTGGTAAATTTAGAATTTGCATCCCATTCAAGGCAGGTCATCATCAAATTGCCGATATCGGTCATCTTCCCCTCAGCTATCCGAAAAGTTAACAGTGAAGAAGCTGGAGCTTCTAGGTGCCTACGAAGATGGCCTAATGATTCTGGTAAATTCACAAAAAAATTCGATATCATGAGCCCTGTTGAAGTGTTACATTTCCCTTGAGACCAGATGTCCTTAACGGCATAATTTCCCGGCGGCAACTTCAAGTAAAAAGCGCCTTTCGTTTCCCCATAAAAATACTCTTCTTTCGTTTTTAAATTTTCGAAATAGACCACGGCAGCCCGACGATCGTAGGGAAATTTATCAATAGGAACAATTGTATGTCCTACCAAGACACCGTAGTAGCCAATGCGAGACAGATCCTCCCCTTTATAGGCCAGTTCTTTTTTGACAGGGGAGTGGGTACAAGCGAAGAAAAAAAGCGCTAATAAAAGCCCTCTCAGCATGAAAATTCCTTTGTAAGTCGCACAACGCCACTGCTAGAATCGTGATGTGAAAAACTCAATATCTGAACTCAAGACATTTTATAGAAGTCCGGTCACTCCGGGAAGCTATTTCATTTCTCTCGAAGGAATTGAAGGTTCTGGAAAAAGCACTCAAATTAAACATCTTGAAACGATGTTTTCTGATCGAGGTTATAGAGTTTTGACTCTTAGAGAGCCAGGTGGAACAGAATTTGGAGAAAAATTAAGAGAAGCTATCCTAAAAAGCACGACTCCTTTGCACCCGCTGGCAGAGTGTCACCTTTTCTTGGCGTCAAGGGCCCAGCTCTTAAAAGAAAAGATTCTACCGTTCCTGCTGCAACCTAAATCGGTTGTGATTCTTGATCGCTACCTCGACTCCACTTTGGCCTATCAGGGAAAGGCCAGAAAGCTCGGTATTGAAACGGTCCTGGAACTCCATCGTCATGAACCGTTAAATTTAATACCTCATCGGACATATTTTTTAGATATTCCACTTGAACTCTCCTACGACAGACAGCTAAAAAGAGGGTCGGTGAAAGACTATTTTGAATCAGAAAAGTCTGAATTTTATTCTCATTTAATTGAGGGCTACAGGGAAATGGCGAAACTTTTTTCAGACCGCATACTAACTATTGATGCCTCACAAACACCAGAACAAGTTTCGAAAGTCATCGATCAAGATTTGGACAACCTTTTAAAATGAACTTGCATAATTTACTAATAGAAAAGGCGGCAAGAAATCAACTGGCGCATTTTTATATTTTAGAAACAAATTTGGACGAAAAATTGGCTTCTACTGAGTTGATGTCTTTTGTTTCAAAGTTTCTTCAAATCTATTTTAAGGACATTGAAAAGGCTCCCCACCCATTAACAAATCTTATGGACCATCCGGATATTTTTGTTATGGGAACTTCACCGGAGTACGAAGACAAAAAGGATCCTTCTTATCTAGTTTCTGAAGCTGAAAACATGATTCGTTTTTTTGAATTCAAATCAGTCCAGTCGAAAAGAAAATTTGCCATTATTCCGCAAGGCCATTTGGTCACGACCTATGTTGCCAACAAGTGGCTTAAATTATTAGAAGAACCATCTGGAAACTCCACTATCTTTTTACTCAATCCCCGCGGTCAAAAATTGCTCGAAACCATTCACTCAAGGGCCCAGCACCTAAGATTGCCGGCTACACTGCCCAACAACAACTTGGACGAATTGAAACTATTCTTAAGTAATACAGCACAACAATCTCTATCTGTTTTTATTGAATCGCAGTCCAAATCCGATAAGGATGTCGCCTACTGGAGTCAGGAATTAATTCGATGGGAGGCGAGTCAAGATGGTGACTATCAAAGTAAACTGGCACTGACCCTTTGGTTACGCCAGCTCCAGGACATGGAGACCTATCATCAACCATCCGCAACAAAATGGACTCTTTTCTATTCTTATTTAGGGCGCTACGTATTAAGCCGCCTAAGTCGTTGACATACATCGCAATTACACCCACAATGTTCCGATGACCATTGAAAATCACGGGGAAGAAAACCAAAAACCTCCCTCGGAAATCATAATCTCGGAAGATGATTCTTCAGAGATATTAGATGCTGATAGAGAAACTTCTGACGATAGAGAGCCTAAAGAAGATTCGAGATTTAAGGAAGGACAAATCCTTCGCTTTGTTCGAGTTCGCTTTCCAGGTAACTCTCGATCTTTTCCATTTCTTGTGGGAAAAAGAAGAATTGAATACGGCCAGAAAGTTGTCGCCATGTCCGATCGTGGGATGGCCGTGGGTTATGTTAATTCTTTTCCATACGAAGTAACGTTTAATAAAAGTATGCTTCCCATTCGTAGCATTTCCAAAGTTGCTATGGATGAAGATATAAAAAATGATCGTGAAGCTTACCGACAACAAAAAAACGCTGAAAATATTTGTAATGATCTTATCGAGGAATACAAACTTGATATGCATCTCACCCATGTCGAATTCACGTCTTTTGGCAAAAAAGCCGTATTTTATTTTATTGCGCCAGCTAGAGTTGATTTTCGCGAATTAGTCAAAGATCTTGTTGGTCGTCTAAAAACCAGAATTGAACTTCGTCAAATTTCAGTGAGAGATCGCTCGGCTTCAGTCGGTGGTATCGGTCCATGCGGACGCGAATTGTGCTGTTCTTCATTCCTGACAAAATACGGGAATGTGGGTATAAAAATGGCCAAAAACCAAGACCTAACTTTGAATTTCTCGAAACTCAATGGGGTCTGTGGACAATTAAAATGCTGCCTTCAATATGAGGATGATGTTTATCGTGAAAAGCGTGCACGACTTCCTAAAGAAGGTGACTTTATTTCAACTCACACGGGTGAGATGGGAAGAGTTGATCGACTTCATTTATTAAGTGAACAGTTTGTGATGATGACAAATCGCGGAGTCAGAAAACGTTATGTCGTTGATCTCTACAAAGACACCATAAGTAGAGAGGAAGCCAACTTTCCTCAGGAATTTGACAGTGTTTCAGATGAAACTTTTAAAATTCTAGGGCTCGATGAGTCGGCTACAAAGAAAACAAAAATTTTTGAAGAAGAAATTAAGACTTATAAAGAAAAGAGTAAAAGCTTTGCTGATACCATCTTTGAAAATCTTTTTGGTGAAAAATCTTTAGGATACGATTTACCTAATCTTAAAGAACCTGAAGGCACTGTTCGTAAAACAATCGTGACTCCAGATGAAGAAGAAGAAATTGATTATAAGCCTTCTCAAGAAGACCTTCTTGATGAGGATGAAGACGACATTGATTATTCAAAATCAGAACCAATAGTTGCCAGAGGCCAATTTAGAGGTGATCGTGATTCCTCTCCTCATAGACAGCAGGATTCACGTGATCAACAGAGAGGCCCAAGAAGAGATAATAGAGACAATCGAGGACCTCGCCAGGATAACAGAGGTCAGAGAGGTCCAAGACCAGATGGACCTAACAGAGGCCCACAAGGTCAAAATAGAAGTCAACAAAATCGCGGTCCTCGTCCGCCAAGGTAATCCATGCGGATCTTTCATACATCCGACTGGCATTTGGGAAAGAAGCTTTTCAGACTAGAACGCACAGAAGAGCATCAACACTTTCTTGATTGGATACTAAAACAATTGATTGAGAAAAACATTGATGTGCTGCTTATAGCGGGTGATATTTTTGATACGCCCACTCCCCCTCATCAATCTTTAGAGATGTTTTATGACTTTCTCCATAAAGTCTCAGTTCAAACAAACACACAAACTTACATTATTGCGGGCAATCATGATTCAGGATTGTTACTAGAGGCTCCATCAAAATTATTGCGCCCTCATAGAGTGAAAGTCTGGGGAAAACTATCTCAAAACATAAATGATCATTGGGTAAGAATTCAGTGTAGAAATGAGATTATTGATTTATGTGCCATCCCCTTTTTTAGATCTTATGAATTATTACCAAACGGAGAGGGCGATGCCCTCACAATTCTTGGCAAATACCTTACAAGAAACAAAGACTATCCTCAATTCCTGATGCTCCATCATCTTGCTGGCAAATTTGAAGAAGCTGGTAGTGAACAGGTCATAGGACTATCGGGAGTTGACTCCATACCAAATGAAAGCTTTAACTCATTCGATTATGTAGCATTGGGCCACATTCACAAACCTCAAAGAATTGCCAAAAACGCCTACTATTCAGGCTCACCCTTACCAATGAGGTTTTCAGAAACATTAGCTAAAAGTCTTGTGATGATTCATTTGCAAGAAGGTCAACTGGAAATTGAAAAAATAGAAATCCCCTGCAGTCGTCAACTCCATATCATAAAAACAGATGAAAAAAATTGGCGATTAGATCTAGAAAAAATAGAAAAATTATCCCCTCTGACACCGATGGTTGAAATTCAAATAAAGCTTGAACAGCCGGTGCTCGGATTGATCAATGAAATAAAAGAAATGATTCAAAAAAAAGGGATGGATCTACTTTCATATCTACCTGAATTTTCGACCATTGAAAAAAACGATAAAAAGAATGAAAAACTTTTTGATTTAGGGCCATTAGAAATTTTTGAAGAATTCTATCGGTATAAATACCCAGACGCCAAAGAAATCCCACATGATCTCAGTGATGATTTCAAAGAATTGATACAGAAGGTAAGCAGTGCGCCTGATCAAACTTAGGATAAAAAACATCGCCTCCTTAAAGGGTGACCATGAGATTGATTTCTCTGCTCTTCAGTCGCAAAGTTCACTTTTTGCTATAACAGGAGAAACAGGAGC
>CANFNX010000048.1 GCA_947448495.1 Bacteriovoracaceae bacterium
CGAATATTGCCTCTTTAAAAATTGAGCCTCCCCCGGTCATCATTCCAGAACCGCCTGAAATACCTTTTCTCTGGAAAGATCAGTGGTTTATCAGCTACATGCCTCAAGCCTTATCTTCAAAAATTGACCAGAAATTTTCTAACGGGCAATCCTTTATGTCTGCTGGTGGAGGAGTCTCTACCACGTCTTATTTTGCTCGGGCCAACTGGTTGCAGTTTGGAGATCAAACCAAAGGCTATTTTACCTCTGTGGAACTGAGAACATCCCAAATCAAGCCCGGCGTAAGTTTTGGCCCATCGCTTGAGCCGTTGCATTTTAATGTTGTTTTTAAAGACAAGGCGGAGATCAGTGGCACAGATCTGACTCTCGGTGGATTCTTACGCTGGAACTCGCCAGAACTGGCCAGGCCTTTTGGATTTTTAATGGAAGGAATGGGCTCCTACGATTTCAAAGGATTCAATTTAAAAACAGAATTCACCAAATATTTTCTTATGACGCCAAAGTACTTTTTCTCATCTGGACTTCGTTACCGCTACTATCGCTACCAAGGGCCACCAACGTTTACCTATTCGACCTTGGGTTTGCATCTCACTATGGAGACCGATTTATCTTTTTGATGAGATCCCCGGCTTCAGTTTTTGGAACAAATAACGTTGAACAAGAATGAAGTCCCTCAGTTGATGAAGATAAGACCAAAAATTCTTTCCCCGTTTCTAAAAACACCCGGCAACTCGTTTGTGTATCAAGAAGATATTCGTCCTTAGCGACTCTCCATTTTTTTTCAACTTTCATCTTGAGGCCAGTTTGATTTTCAACCGTTTTCCCAAGGAAAATAAGGCTCGCCTGATTGGGATCCGCACGCATGGCCTCAATAGCATCCTGGCGGCATTTGCAAGCAAAGGCGTCAACCTGTAAAAGAGCACAAAGAATGAAAAGAATCATTTTAAGGTTTAACATTTTTTTTCCTTAATAGAGAAAACTCACAGATAAATAACAAAATAAAATAAAACATCCCTCCAAAAACCAATCGATAAGGATCTACACTGGAGTGATTTCTAAAACCAGCAAATAACTCGGCACTCACCTCAGGCGTAAGACCTCCCTGTGGGATAAAACTTGGGATCACTGAAAGGCAAATCGTTATCATAAAAAGGACGGCTGCTATAGCAGAGAGCCCCATGGATGTTTTTTTGGCCTCAATATTTTCATCAAAATGCATCATAAACCGATTGATCACAACTCCCAAGTAGATTTGCAAAACCGCCGCAAGATTATTGCGGCCAATACCCATCACAAAAAGTAAGTACACCAACGTGAGACCGACAAAAGAAGCGTGATACGCAAATTTCCCCTTGGACCTCAAACTACCCGGTATGGCCACCATCATCACTCCGGAGTGACTCATGAAGAATTCAAGTAAATAAATCCAAGGCAAAACCTTCGTCACTTCCTCATGGCGATAAGGAAGAAAAAAGCCACAGATAAAGTAGTAGATGGTCAAAAGCCGTGAGACGGACAAGTTGATCATGGCGAACAAATGAGCAAATTTATGAGGCTTAGGTGGAGAAACTCTTCGCTCAATACTTTTGGCCTTCGGATTAGGATCCGGCGCGAGAGTCAAAAAAAATCCAATCAGCCAAAATCCTCCAAAACCAAGACCGAACAAAGGGAGAATAAGAAAATCTACGTAGTGATACATGAAGACATGCTTTGGATTTTCTGGATCTATAATAAGTGTTTCCGTGTCCCAACTTGAATAATTAAAAAGATCTGACCCGGGCCCCTGATAGGTTTGTTTTACGTTCTTATATCTATATTCATACTCAAAGACTGGGGCATTATTATTTTCATAGCGCAGAAAGCGACCTTCAACCCGATCATGAGCGAAAATGGCATAAGCCGTTTTTCCCAAAGAATAGAGACTTGGCAAAATAAAAAGCATGGAAAAAACAAAGAGGACCCGGCCAATACCCGGACTGCGATTCAGAAGATTTTTCATAAAGAAGCTTGTCGAATGTTTCGGAAGAAAATTGATTAGTAGAGTATTCCACTTTTTTTAATATCCTCTGACAAATTTCCAAGATAAGCGTTTTTAAGCTAAACTCGACCTATGAAAACAACTTTTCTTTTGGCAACTCTCGTCTCTCTTCCCCTCTGGGCCCTCTCACCCAAACAGATGGTGAAGGAAGTGGAGACCATCAATGATCAAAAACCCACTCAAAATTGTGAAGGTGAAAAACAAATCAGCCTGCCTCTAGATGCCATTAAAGATATCAATGCTGGGAAACTGACCTTTTTAGGTCGAGATCTTTTTCCAGGCAATGATCAAAACAGAACTTGTGTTTATAAGTCAGATACGGCTTATATTCTTTACAATAATTGCATGGGGAGCAAGAAAGAATCCCCCGCCACAGATATTGAAGTCATCTCTTTTAAAGGTGGTATCACGAGTTTCTATATTCAAAATAAAGATTCGGCGATCCCTGTTAGCACCATGAATCGAAAAGATTATGACATGACATGGAGAGTGTCTCTGATTCCAACACCAGCTGTTGGCCTGATGACCCTTGCTGAACTTAAAAAATTCAAAGAAAACTATGATGCTACCAGTGGTGGCTGTTTTGTGGGCGGAACATTTAAGGCCCAGGATATGAACTCAAAGGGCACGTGCTACGGTGGAGTGAAGAGTCCTGAATGGTCAGAAGCTGCTGAGAAATTTTGGAAAGAACCAACTGACGATTGGTACGCTTCACAAAAATATCTGCGTAAAACAGTCGAGTCGACGAAGTTCTAAGCTATCTTTTATTTTCTTACAGACAATTTCTCTCGCTCTTAGGCCTTATAATTTTAAGTAATCACTGAGATGACTTTTAATCGGAGGACAAGGATGTCTACTACAAAAGTTTCACTGGCCCTAGGATTGGCACTGTTAACTGCCCCAGCGTTTTCAAAAATTTCAACCACCTCAACTCAAGACAAACTGATTTATGATATTTCAGTTGATGCTCTGAAGTCTGAGTCGGTTTCTATTGATGGTCAAAACTTCGATCAGTTGAAACTTGTTGGTGTGGATGAAATGAATGCCGTCAAATATGTAGAAGGTGCTCCAAGTATTCCGGTGCTACGTTTTTATGTTGATGCTGATCAAGCTTCTGACATCCAAGTGACACTGTTAAAAAATAAATCAAATCTCACTCAGACCGTAAACAATATCCTTCCCGTTCTTCCCTCTCTGGCAAAAACGGCTGGGAATCGCTACTCAGCTTCAGATCTTAAAGTGAATAAAGAATTCTTTGCTGATCAAGATTTCACCATTGAAGATGCCGGTATTATGAGAGGTCAGCAGCGTTTTCTGGTGACTCTTTACCCAGTCGCTTTTGACGGAACAACGGCGAATCTTAAAAACAATTTCCAGGTGTCGGTGAAAAATCCCGCCAATGGTTTTATCCCGATGAAGGCCCAAGATGGAATGCTTTTTATTGTGGGATCAAAGTTTAAAAATTCTGCTTCACTGGCCAGCTACAAGGCCCTCAAACAGAGCCTTGGATTTAATGTCCTGACTTTGAATGTGACAGAAAATAATCCGGATCATATTCGTGATCAAGTGAAAGACTTGTATGCAAAAAACCCTGGTCTTAAATTTGCAATGATTGTTGGTGATGCTGAGGATGTGGCAGGCAAAGATTCAATGAATATCTCTGGAACCACAGATCATTACTACGCTGCTCTTGGTGATGATTACGAAAATGATATCAATGCTCCAGAGCTCTTAGTGGGACGAGTCACGGCCAGAAACAATGCTGAGCTAGATAAGATTTTTACTAAGTTTACGACTTACCTCAATGATTCTTACTCTACTCAAAGCCTTCTTGATTACGTTTCTTTCCTAGCGACTGATGATCGCTACGAAGTGGCCGAAGGCACTCATAACTACGTGATCGATACCTACACCAAGAAAGCAAAGTATAAGGGTGTTTTCCCGAATGCCAATCAGGCCGGTGGAGATAAACTTTACGCCATCACTCACCACGCTTCTACTGATAATGTCATGCAGGCGATTTCAAAAGGCCGCACCATCATCAATTACTCAGGCCATGGCGCTCAAACTTACTGGGCCGGGCCTCATATCACTCAAGAGAATGTTCGCTCACTCAAGAGTAAAACACTTCCATTTGTGATCTCGAATGCTTGTGTCACGGCAGATTTCCGTGAGGAAGAGTCTTTCGCAGAGACTTGGATTCGTCACGAGTTTGGTGCCATTATGTACCTCGGCTCTATGGATTCAAGCTACTGGGATGAAGATGATATTTATGAGCGTCGTATGTTTGATGGGATTTTCACTAAGGGCAAACAAAACTTTGGTGAGATCAGCGACTTCGGTTTAGCTGAAACTTGGAGACAGTACGGTGGCGAAGGGAAATCAAAATACTACCGCGAAACTTATCACATGTTCGGTGATCCTTCTCTCAAACTTAAAATTTCACCGTTCCAAGTTCTTTTCTAAGAAGATTGAGAAGGCCCCGAAAGGGGCCTTCTTATTTTAATTCGAGTGAATAAAGAATTTTATTTCTTGCTTGAAGGACCGTATCTGGCCCAGCAAAATGCTTAATACTTTATCGTAGAACTTCTTTGCAGCAGCAGCGTTGCTGCAAAATGATGGCATTCAAATTTTTGTTTTATCCAAACGTATTCATCCGTCTTATCTGCTTTAAGAAGGGCTGTCAGTTCGGCGGGCGCCTTTGGAATTTTTTGACTCTTATCCCCATCCATGTTTTGCGCCATGGCGATAGAGGCGGACAAGAAAAAGGAAAAAAGGAATTTAAAACCAACCATCATGCTCTAGAATTTAACACAGTTCTCATTTTTTGCTCAATTTCTAAATGTCCGTCAAAAAGTGAGCCTTGGCCCCATGCATCTTCAGAGACAAATCCTAAAATTAGCTTAGAATAGGGACCATTAATTCTACGGAAGGAGAAACAATGAAACTAACCCTCGCGATGGTCCTGACTATTATAATCGCCTCATGTGGACACATGAGCAAAAAGAAAGATCCAAAAAGTGAATACTCACCTATCGTGAGTTTTACTGAAGAAGGAAAAAAATTCGAAGCGAAAGTGTCTCTGCCAAAAGAATTTAAAGACAAATTGCCTTTAATTGTCATTGTTCATGAGTGGTGGGGACGCAATGAGTATGTGATGAATCGCTCACAAATGCTGAATGATCTCGGTTATGCCACACTTGCTGTTGATCTTTTTGGTGATAGCAAAGTCGTCGAAACTCCAGCAGAAGCGATGGCGCTGGCCGGCCCTTTTTATCAAAAACCAGAACTCGCGATCAGCAAACTCAACAAGTATATTGAGCTCGCAAAACTTGATCCCCATGTTGATGCCAGCAAAATTTTTGTGATTGGTTACTGCTTCGGTGGAACCCAAGCGCTGAATCTTGCTCGCAGTGGCGCCGATCTCAAAGGTGTCGTGAGCTTTCATGGTGGACTGGCAACCTCCCTCACTTCTCAAGGCATTAAGGCCAATATCCTGGCGCTGAACGGTTTGGCCGATCCGATGGTGCCGGCCAAAGAAAGAGCTGGTTTTGAAAAAGAAATGAAAGCCCTTAAGGCCAACTACAAAGTGGTGAACTACAAAGGGGCGACTCATGCTTTCACCAATCCTAAAGCGACTGAAGTCGGAAAAAAATATAAAATCCCTGTCGCCTATAACAAGAAAGCGGATGAAGCTTCTTGGAAAGAGCTTTTGATCTTTTTGAAAAAATAAATTTTTAGAGAGAGCTTCAATCGGAGCTCTCTCTAATTTTTTTTAATCAACTCCACATCCACTTCAATCTGAACTTGATCCCCAACTAAAAAACCGCCTGCCTCAAGTGCTGTATTCCAAGTAAGTCCAAAATCTTTACGATTGATTTTAGTCGTCCCGGAAAAACCGATTCTGGTATTTCCCCAGGGGTCTTTCATTTCTGTACTGGGGCCTTCCAGCTCAAGACTGACAGAATTTTTCACTCCATGAATGGTCAACTCACCCGTCACCATCAGTCCATCCTGAATCGCCACCAGACTAGTGGATTTAAAAGTCATCCTTGGGAATTTTTCGGCATCAAAGAAGTCAGGGCTGATCAGATGGTTATCTCTTTGAGAATCACCCGTCTTAATAGAGGTGACAGGAATTTGAACTTCGATATGAGAGGCTTCAAGATTGTTGGGGTCAAAAGTAAAAGTCCCAGTGATATTTTCAAAACTCCCACGCACTTTTGAGATCATCATGTGCTTCACACTAAAATGAGTGCTGGTATGTGCAGGATCAATTTCATACAGGCCCATAGCTGCCTCCTTGTTGGCGCCACTCAGGCTAACATGAAAGTGATCCCAAAAAAGAATCACAAGAGAAAAGTTAGAATAAGCTACTAAGTCATTGTATAATCCAATTGAGGAGCTCTACAAAAGCAGTTGCGTCGGAAAGTTTTATGAGGGATTTTTTAATATGTTGATCGATGTCATCCTTCCTACTTTTAATCGCGCCTACTGCCTGGATCGTTCGATTGCTTCTGTCTTAGCGCAAACCCACCAGCACTTAAAATTATTCATCATTGATGATGGCTCAACCGATGAGACTCGCGATGTGATCCAAAAATACCTCTCAGATCCTCGAGTGCATTATTTAGTTAAAACCAATCAAGGGGTAAGTGCTGCCAGAAACTATGGTATCAGGCAGGCCCAAGCAGAATGGATTGCCCTCATCGACTCTGATGATGAATGGCTGCCCCAAAAGCTTCAAACCCAGGTCAGCTTCATTCACCAAAACCCCACTTACAATTTCGTTCATAGTAACGAAATTTGGATTCGAAGTGGTGTGCGCGTGAATGCGCCAAAGCGCTTTGATAAAAGCAATCACGACATTTTCCAGCGCTCCCTCGAGCACTGTCTCATCTCCCCTTCCACCGTCCTGATGAAAAAAGCACTTTGTGAGCAGCACGGACTTTTCAATGAAGAATTCATTGTCTGTGAGGATTATGATCTCTGGCTAAAAATTCTGGCCACCGAGGATGTTGGATTCATCGAACAGTTTCTCATCAAAAAACATGGCGGCCATGCAGACCAACTTTCAACAAAATATCCCGCTATGGATTACTGGCGAATCCGCTCCATGGTGAATCTTCTGGAGCAAGAACCAAGTCTAGATGAACATAAAAAGCTCCTTCTCAAAGGAGAAATCAGCAAAAAAGCAGGCATCCTTCTGGCCGGCTATCTCAAGCATCAAAATCTTGACGCTCACTTCGAATTGACAGAAATCCTGAAACGAATTTCTTGACGAGCAGTTTCGGATTGGATGAAATGGCACTGCTTAACGAGTGAAGGGCGAATACCCGTTCAAAGAGCCAGCCCCGGCCTGTCAGCCGGCATTCAAGTGAGTCAACATTGACTATTCAAAGCAAAGGACCGATTTCTCAGTTCATGGACCACCATTACCGCCACTTTAATTCTGCCGCGATGATGGACGCAACCAAGGCCTACAATGCCCACCTCGCCGCTGGAGGAAAAATGATGGTCACCCTCGCGGGCGCCATGAGCTCCGCTGAGCTTGGACTCTCTTTGGCCGAGATGATCCGCAACGATAAAATTCACGCCATTTCCTGTACGGGTGCTAACCTTGAAGAGGACATCTACAATCTTGTGGCCCACGATCACTATACCCGTATTCCAGACTGGCGCTCACTTACAAAAGATGATGAGCAAAAGCTTTATGACAATCACCTTAATCGCGTGACTGATACTTGCATCCCTGAAGAAGAGGCCATGCGAAAAATCTGGCGTGCCATGGCCCAGGAATGGACTGAAGCAGAGGCCAAGGGCGAGCGCTGCTTTCCTCATGAGTTTTTCTACCGTGCCCTTAGGCGCGGTGATTTACTTAAACAAGCGCAAATCGATCCCAAAGATTCTTGGATGGTGGCCGCAGCTGAAAAAAATCTTCCGATGGTTGTTCCAGGCTGGGAAGATTCTACTTTAGGCAATATGTACGCTTCGTTTTGCATGCGCGGAGAAGTAAAAAACGTTCATACCGTCAAAACCGGCATTGAATATATGACTTTTCTGGCCGACTGGTACATGAAGACGGCCAAAGATAGCTCGATTGGATTTTTCCAAATTGGCGGTGGGATCGCTGGAGACTTCCCGATTTGTGTGGTGCCGATGATTCGTCAGGACCTAGAGAAAGAAGATATCCGTCTTTGGGGTTACTTCTGTCAAATCTCAGATTCGACGACGAGTTATGGAAGCTATTCAGGGGCCGTCCCAAATGAAAAAATCACCTGGGGAAAACTTTCTAAATCCACTCCAAGCTTTATCGTTGAGAGTGATGCAACGATCGTTGCACCTCTGATGTTTGCGCATTTATTGAATTGGTAGAATTAAAGCGCTTGCCCGAAATAATCCATGAAGGCTTTTTGGAAACCAGTATCTTTCAAAAGTTCTTCATGGGATTTTAATTTTTCGATCGCTTCAGTTTTAATGTGGGCATCTTCCAGTCGACTTAAATGTGAAAGACTAATCATGATGGATAGTTCCTCATCAGGAACTATCCCTTCTCGAGAAAAATGGGCCCCAGAGAGAATTCTCGCGGTAAAGATTTCAGCTTTTTCTTCATCCAGCATATTTGTATTCATCGCTAGATTCAGAAGAAATGTTTTAAGACCATCATCTTGAGACTCTCTCATTAACTTCACAAACGACTCAACTGTCTCACGGGGATTTCGCTCTAACTCTTCCAGCATCAGATTGCGCTTCAAAATATTTTCTTGATTAAAAGTAGGACGGCCCCCATGAAAATCCCTGAGTCCATAGATCGCCTGGACTTTTTCTTGGGAAAGTCCAGAATCAATCAATTCGTCTTTTACGAAAGTCACTTTCCTATGAGGGCCAGAGATGGAAGCAAGCTTCCTCTGTGGCGCTGGAAGATTGATCGCTTTTTCGGCCACTGACTCATGTGAGACTGGGCAAAGAGCAAAGACCAATACCCCCAAAAAAAAGAGCGATAAGAGAAGTCTCCATTTCATCATTGGATTATCTCATGACCTGAAGGATTTAGCTGAAGCGGTCTCAAAAGCCGATCTCTAGAATGAAATTTCCATAAGATATCTGATCAGATCATCAGGGCGAAGTACCAACAGAAAGAGGCACAAGACTGCCTCATGCATTCCAACTAACAGACTGATTTTATTTAACGGCCAAAGAATTCATTCTGACTTTGAAGACCCGAATTTAAAATAGGCCTATGAGACATTTTCGTCTTCTGATTTTATTCACCCTGATTGCTTGTCAGGACAATATTCCGAGTCGTTCTACGATCTCTGATTCGGCCGTTAACTCTGCTCCGCCCTCATCCACCGGTCAAACCACGAGCTTTCGCTCAACTCAACTTCATTCACGGTGCCAATCGAGTGCGCGATGCTTTTATGCGCAGATGCCGGTGTATAACCAAAATAATTTTATGCTGGAAAATTACGTCGGAAATAAAATTGGTGTTTCTCAGTATCACGATGCTGGCCTATGCGCTCCGACCTCTGGGGCGATGGTCCTGAGAGCAGTGCTTAGTGAAAAAGATGGGCTAACAAAACTGAATAATACCTTTTTGAATTTTCTTCCCTATCAACCCTGGTATGAAACCATCTATCAAATTGGAGTTGATGCTCAAACCGATTTCCTCAATGGTGGTACCACTCCCTATGAAATGAATCATGCGTTCTCCGCCTATTTTTCAAAAACCCAAGCAAAAAAAGGGCTGTACTTAAACCTCTGGCAAAGAAACAATTTGTGGGCCAATCAGGACATGATCGATCTCATCAAAAGTAAAAAGCCTGCCTTCTTAATTGGAGTCCATCCCCTAACCAAAGTGGGAGCGAGATATACGTCAACAAGTAGTGGTCATGCCCTGGCCATCAAGGGATTTGACGGAGACCGTCTCCATATCCAGGACCCTTGGGGGATGGATCACTTTGCGCGCATCCAAGTCGAAAAGATCCAGATGTCAAATGGGGCCCAGGTGGAGACCACCACTTTCAAGGATTTTGGGGCGAGCCGTGGAACTTTTATGGGAACCTACGGCAGCGACCATAAAATTGTTTTAGATGAAGTGCTTGGAGTGAGCTTAGATTAAATTCAAGAAAGGGGCTGATCATTCCGACAAGCCCAGTATGAAAAATGGCCCCTGCCTCTTCATCCTGATTGCCGTATTTTTCACCTCCTGTGGAGACTATAAAGCAACAACGAACTCAAAAAGTTCTAGTTCAGCTATTTCCAGCGCCTCCCTGGTGGCCATTTCTAAACAAAAACTAGAAGACAGTGAAGCCGATGTTGAACAAGTGACTCAAGAGTTACCTACGAGTCCTGTCTCGGCTCAAGGTTGGAAATTAGTTTTTGAGGATAACTTTGAGGGTGCTCAATCCGCTATCGCCAAAGGGGTTGACCCAAGTTGCTTCAATCGCAGTCCAGTTTGTATGATCAATTGGTGGGGATCTGAAGAGTGTCTAGAGCATAAGAGCAACCTGGCCGATTTAAATAAATGCACTTGGAACGTCTACAAATACTACAACTACATGGACTTTGAAGCTGCCGAGGGGGCCGGAGTCAACTCCTTTCACCCGAGCATGGTCAAAGTGAAAGATGGGTATCTCTACTTAAATGCCGAAAAAAGTTTTTATACCACTAAAAGATGTAAGCAAAAATTCAATGATCCTCGCCTTGGAAATCTTGAAAACTACTCTATGGAGTGTCCTATTATTAGTGGGGGGATTGAATCCAAAAAGATCGATGGAAAAACCCCCGGCTACCAACAGGAATTTGGCCGCTTTGAAGTTCGTGCAAAACTTAATAACGGTCCAGGCTCCTGGCCCGCCCATTGGCTTTTGCCTCAAAACACAGCTGAAAATGGTTGTGGCTGGCCTTATAGTGGTGAGATCGACATCATGGAATCTTGGGCGAACGGATCTGATTCTGTATCAGGCACTCTTCACTCCGGAGATTGCGAGAAAAAAATAAAACTCTCAAAAGGATTTAGCTGGAAGGCCAAAGAGAAATTTTACCCTGAACTCACCTACTCACAACGGCAAGAAACTTTTTACAAAGACTTCCATGTCTATGCCGCCGAATGGGACAAAGATAAAGTACGCTTTTTAGTGGATGATAACTATATCGGTCAAATCACCATGGGCGATATTATTAAAAATAAAAACACACCGAGAGGCGGACTACCGGATAAAATTCCCAGTGGGCCTTTTTACTGGATCCTAAACACAACTATTTATTCAAGTACTAAAGAACCGCTCAATACTGATAACTTTACTAAACAAGAGCACATCATTGATTACGTGAAGTCTTATCGCAAATGTACAGATGCCGACAATCCTGCAAGTTGCTATCAACCGAGCTACAAGAACACCGATGCTCTTTGCCCAGGCATAAGAGAGTATCTAGGAGACTTCCAGGGTAAAAGCATGTGTGAGGCCTGGCCTAATTTCTCTATCAGTGTCGCCCACTGTTTTGGCAATGATGGAGTCATCGACAGTCAAAATAAATGGTGTCTTCAAAATGAAGGCACTTGGTATAAGGCGCGAACTCTGGGTGAGCCCTGCACATGGCCGCGCGCACATTTCGGGTGGAATGCTGGAAAACCCGTATGTTCGGCGATACCTAACTTTAAAATAAAAAAATCAAATTGCACTGGAGACGGTGGAACGATCTGGAACACTTACTGTATCTGGGGCGAAGATGGTTGGTGGCGCGCACGAGATTTAAGAGATTAAACGTTTTTTTGCTTCAGCACCGATTTCAAAATCTGCGAATTCTTAATTTTTGAAAATGGCAAATAAAGCAGTGCCCGCTCATACTTTTGTGAAGGAGATGGATCTTTTGAAGGAATGAGTACTGCTTCTAAGGGAATTTTGGGAGCTGCATATTTCTCTTGCAATAGATCTGCTTCAAATGAACTCAACGTTTCTAACTTATCCATCGTGGACATTGAGGGATACATTATCCCCTTTGATTGATGAGCGAGTCCAAGGACATGGCCCACTTCATGCAGCACGAGAGTCATAATGTAGTAAGTTGTATCATCCCAGCGATCGGTTGAGAAAGTATAGTCATAACCATTAATAATAATATCAGTGTGAACAATATGATAAAAAGGAGTTGAAGATGAAGTGGTATCAGCGTAGTAAATAATCTGCGCCACGGCCAGGCTGGCATCATTCATATCTTGAATTTTATTTTTCGCCAGATAGATACCTTGAACGAAACGATCCTGCTCATAGTAATCAATCAAATTTGAAAATGAATGTGAATGGGTTGTTTCCAATGGCTGAAAAAAATCTTTTTTGCCTACTCGCTCCCATTCATTAAGAGCATCATTAATAAGTGTTTGTGAGTCAGAATCTAGATTATCAGAAACTTTTAAATTGATCGGAAACTGAGAGGACTCCCAACGAAGAGTGTTCATATCTAGGGTAATGGGAGAAATGATTCTCTCACTGTCGTTGAGTTTTTTTCCGCACCCAAGAAAAAGCAAAAAGATAAAGTAATAAGTACGTTTCAAATGTCTTCCTTCATTACTTCCATCTTACCGCTAAAAATTTTGCTATTGAGAAATATTTCTTTTCCTATATTTTCGATCAAGATTAACCCTGATGCCAGCATTCACCATTAAAGGAACACTACTCTGATTGAGTCCCACATCTGCCCCAGCAAAACCTGAAAGTGTTTTTGAAAAAACCTTGCGACCCTCGACATAAAGGGTCAGTGGTTTATCTCCATTGTCACGCCATCCTGTGAATCCATGAATCCCTAGATCAGCAGTCGTATCAGCTGCAAAATTAAAATTGGCGGCTATACCATACCGATAAGCATCGTTTTGCGAGCTTGGCCCATCATCCCAAGCGATAAAACCTAACTCTCCCAGAATTCTGATTTTACGGACGGCACCTGAAGCCTCGAAGACATCTTTGGCAAAGGCCATATTCAGCATATAGCCTGCACTATCAGTGAAACGAGCATTCTCATCGGCGCCCGAAGCTGTTTTTACAGAGGCCACTAAGGTTACAGTGGGAAAGTAGCGTGTTTCTTTTTTAACTTTAAACTTCAAATTCGCAATAACATCACCAGAGTTTTTTCCCTGATAATTTTGGGCCCCATAGGCCTGATAGGCTTCTTCATTCAGGCTCCATTTCTCAATGACATCTGAAAATTCGAGTGAGGCAAACTCTGAAAAAGGCACCTCTACCTTGAGCACCATCGCTTGGGTGAGCTGATCGTACTGATCAGTTAAATTTCTGAGACCAGCTTCAATTTTTATTTTATCCCCGACAATTTGAGCATCAGTCACATGCCAAATCCAATTTGAGAAAGCATTCGGGCCCATGTTCCCTGGTGAAGTATAACGATCACCACAGCAATCTTTTTCTAGAGCTCTCCACTCAGAGGAAGCTATGGCCCTCTGGGAATAGAGACCAACAATCAAGGCCAGGTATGAGAATATTTGCAATAGTTTTTTCACAAGCTAAGGATAACTGAAAGTAAGGATGAAATAGGCCCTCGGAGTAAAACTTTCCTGAAGAATCTGGACTGTCGAAAAATTAAACACTTCAAAAATAAAACACTGAAGACATCCTCTAGTTCTATACACCCGTTCGGAATTGAAATAGACTTGATTCACATGTACACACTCAGGCCTTACCAACAACAAGCAGTCGAAAATACGATCAAGTATTTTCAGAAGAAACGTGATCCAGCGGTCATTGTCCTACCTACGGGCGCCGGTAAAAGTCTCGTGATCGCGGAACTCGCCCGAATCGCTAAAGGCCGAGTCTTGGTCCTCGCCCATGTGAAAGAACTCGTGGAGCAAAATTATCTAAAATATCAAAGCTATGGCCTGGAGGCCGGTATATTTTCGGCAAGCCTTGGTAAAAAGGACGCCACCCAAAAAGCGATCTTTGGCAGCATTCAATCTGTCGCCCGTGCCGAGGAAGACTTTTTTAGTGATTTCTCTCTCCTTATTATCGATGAGTGCCACCGGGTCTCAGAAGAAGGGGCAACTCAGTATCAAGAGGTCATGCAAAAATTAAAGCGCCGCTCTCCCCATTTGTGCATTTTAGGCCTTACAGCAACTCCCTACCGCCTGGGGCTGGGCTGGATTTATGAGTTTTCCCACACTGGGGAAATGAAAACAGAGCAAAACCGGTTTTTCAAACAATGCGTTTTTGAGTTGCCCTTAAGTTACATGATCAAAAATAAATATCTGACCCCACCGGTGAAAGTCGATATTCCTGTCACCTGCTATGATTTCTCGGAGCTCACTGAAAAAAACCGCATGTACACCGCCAGTGAGGTGGAGGAGCTGTTAAAAAATCAGAAGCGCCTCACTCCCCTGATCGTGAAAAACATTGTCGACATCACGGAGCGCTTCAGTCGCCAAGGGGTGATGATTTTTAGCAGCAGTGTGAAGCATGCAGCAGAAATCATGTCCTATTTACCTAAAGACGAAGCACAGGTGGTTTTGGGTGACACCGATATTGATTCTCGCGATGAGATTGTGGAAAGTTTTAAACAGAAAAAATTCAAGTATCTCGTCAACGTCTCGGTCTTGACTACCGGCTTCGATGCTCCTCACGTGGACGTGATTGCGATTTTGAGACCAACCGAATCCAACAGTCTTTACCAGCAGATTGTGGGGCGAGGTCTGAGGCTTAATCCAGGTAAAACCGATTGCTTTATCTTGGACTACACCGGCATGGGGCATGATCTCTTCACGCCTGAGATCAGCGATAAAAGACCCACCAAAGAGACTGTCCCGGTGCTTATCCCATGTCCTCAATGCGACTTTGAAAATACTTTTTGGGGTTACATGAATTTTGAAGGGGAAATCACCGAGCACTTTGGCCGCAAATGCCGTGGGGCCTTTCAAAACCCAAAAACGATGGTCATCACTCCCTGTGGTTTTCGCTTCCGCTACAAGCTCTGCCACGCCTGTGGCTCTGAAAACGACGTCACCGCCCGTGAGTGTGATAAGTGCCAGGCGACACTCATTGATGCAGAATCAAAATTACAGCAAGCGAAGCTCTCCAAAAATGCCCATGTCCTGATTCCAGAAAAAATCACTCTGAATGAGCGTTTAGATAAAAACTCGAATCCTTATCTAGAGGTTCGTTACTATGATGCTGATGCTCAATATGTTTCTGAGGCGCACTTTTTTAATCATTCCTCTTCTATCACAAAATTTAAGATCAATTTTCTGCGCTCTCACCTCAAGCGCCCTGAGCTCTCTTTCGATATTAAAAGTCCGCAAGACCTGATCAAACATCAAAACTTCTTGCGCATGCCTTCCTTTGTTATCGCCCGCAAGCAGGAACAGTTTTGGAAGATTACGGAAAAGGTTTTTGTGGAAGAATTAAGCAAATAAATCCACTAAAGTGAGAAAGGTAGACTCGCACTTAGGACCCAAGACGAAGTATTCAGATGAATATTGTTCGTCGAATACCCAGGATTAAAAATCCCGACCTGAGATATGTCCGTGTTATCATATTTTATATTTTGATATTCTAAGTTCAGACTCACGATGGCGATTTTAATGCCGGCCCCTAATCGATAACCATGAGCATCCGTAAATTTCTCATCAACATTCTTATCTTTATCCGGATCTAGCTGACCATCGAAAATATAACCGGCCCAAACGCGAAGAGCAAGGCTCGTTGGCATCTGGAGTCCTACGACTGGCCCATAATTCCAAGATTTCGCCTTGATCTCCTGACCAAGGCTAGAATCCTTAAACTGAGGCATGGAATATCTGCCATCGACTCCGAGGAAGATTGATTCAAAAATATGAAATCCCAGACGAGCACCTAACCCAAAGCCATCCAGATTCGTACTCGAACTATTAAAAGGTGCGGGGAAGTGAACGTCACCAGTCCCCTTTTCGAAAGTCATCATCGGTTCCACAAATAAACCGCCGGCAATCTGAGCGTGGGACACACCAATTGATGAGAAAGCAATAACTAAAATACAAAATATTTTTTTCAAGTATATGTCCTATGGTTAATCTGCTGCATCTTGAATTTTATCAGTACTTTTCTCAGCTGAATGCTTAACTTTTTTCAAAGCACAGACCATCTTACCGTTAACTAATTCACACGTCTTATCTTCAAATTCACGATTGGCCTGCTTAGCTGCTCTTTTTGAATCATTAATACTTTCTTGATTTTTTTCTCTTGTCGTAACATCTTCAGCAAAAAGTTGACCAGAGACAGTAAAAACAAAAAGGAAAATGTAGGAAAACTTCATAAGCATGTCCTTTTAAGTTAGTGTTTGTTTTTTACCGGTAACAAGACTTGCGACAAAACTAATAATGGCAAGAATCAAGAAAACCGTCAGAAGGATTTTACCAATTTCCATTGAAAGTCCTGCAATGCCATTGGCACCAAGCAAAATACTAATAAGTGCTAAAACAAAAAAGATGATCGCTGCTCTCAACATACATACTCCTTGGATGCATCGTTGGTTGTGATTAGAGAAGCAAACGAGAGACCAATGAATGACTTTAAATTGGCGTGATCTATGCATAAAGAATGATGTCTCTATTATCACCAAGGAGGGATAAAATGATGAATGAAGAAACAATCAAAGGAAAATGGAAAGAAATTAAGGGAGAGATCAAAACACTTTGGTGAAAATTGACCGATGATGAATTGGACAAAACGTCTGGGAACCTAGAATCAATAGCGGGAATTATTCAGCAGCGCTACGGGAATAAAAAAGAAGAAATCCAGAGCAAACTCCATAGCATTGTCTCAAAATTCTCTGAAAAAACTGAAGACGTCAAAAATTCAATAAAAGATTTATCTTCTCACCCATAATGTTATCAATCTCATCCGCCAGATATAAAATCTGGCGGATGAGACTCATTTAAATCAATAATAAAATATTATGAAACAAGGCTTGGGAGACAAACGGAATAACGAGAAGAGGCGTACAGTTTGCTCGTTCAACAATCATCAAATAACTTACCTTGACTTCACTTCCATTAACTTTTTAACATCCTCAAAGGCTTTAATCATAACTTCATTTGCAAGACACTTTTTCTCAGTTTCAGCAAACTTCATGTTGAACAAAGCACATGTGTCTCGTCTGACGGCCAGCAGATCTTCTGCAGATAATTCACAATTCAACTTCTGCTCATTCCAAATCCTGCCGCTTTGCTCACAAGAGGCTTTCGCAAAGTTGCATTTTCCGTTATAAAAATAACTCTCTCCAGTACCTGATACACCAACAACTAAATCACAGGCATCCTTTGGGTCTATTCCCAGAGTCCCTCTGGTCATGCACCCTTCAAAGAGATTCTCTTTGAAGGAGAGTTCAATAGTGAACGTTTTTTTGAGCTCTCTCACTTTACCAGGAACGAGTGAACTGTATGTCGCCAGGATTTCGGCCTGATTTTTATCTTTTTCTAATTTAGAAATTTCCAGCTGAGCAAGCGAAACTTTCCCTCGTTTAAAGGGAATGCTAAGGAGCGACTGACCTTTCAAATTGAGGATTTGAGAGATGATAGATAGTCCATTAGGTTGAGTAAATGTGCCTGAGATCGTCGGTGTACAGATCGATCGATCCGTAAACTTCCCAACAATTTCACGATGAAGTTGGTTAATCTCATCACGATTCTCTACCACCACCTGCCCTTTCTGTGATTCACCAATCACTTTATAAACGACAAGGGCCGTTGCTGTAGAGATGGCAATCGCTACCAACGTTTCAACCAGACTGAATCCGCGAATATTATTGAGCATTGTCTAAGAGTCTTTCTTAACCACCGAGCACTTTAAATACATCGAACCAAAGCCATCCACTTTACAAGCGATATCATGGCCATCAACAGGTTCATCTAAGAGCCTTATGCCTTTAACTTTTGTTCCCGACTTGAGGGTGTCACTTCCCACTTTAAGATCTTTGACGGTTCTCACCGTATCGCCAGATTGCAATTGAACACCATTAGCATCTAAGAACTTGGGCCCGGCCACCACTTCTTCCACTTCAGCCACAACTTCGGCCGACCACTCATGAGCACACTCAGGGCAAATCCAAAGATTTCCATCCTGGTAACCATAAGGGGAGTTACATTTAGGGCAAGTTTGACCTTCGTCTGACATGGGGATTCCTTGAGTGATATAAACTTAATCAGTAAACTTTAAATTATTTTACGAGACATGGCAAAAGAAGAAAGGCTTCTCATGGATCTAATTAATAACAGAGCTGCCTAGCAGACCGGTTTGACCTAGGCAACGCCATCCCATATAATAAGATCTGTGTTGTTGACTAAATTATTTCTCTTTCAAACAATTCGATACTTCATCATTGGTGGGGGAGCATTTCTCATTTTGAATAAATGGGCCAGAGTACGCTTCCAAAAGTATCGCATTCAAGAAACTCCTGTATCACAAAAACAACTATCGACTGAAATTAAATATTCCTTGATCACCCTACTCATGTTCAGCGCTTTTTTTTCGACCATCTTCAGTCCACCGATTAGTCCTTATATTAAAGTGTATGCTGAATCAAATATCTATCCTTTATGGTGGAGCATAATCTCTGTCCCCATTCTTGTTATCCTTCACGATACGTTTTTTTACTGGATGCATAGAACTCTTCACCACAAATTTTTCTATAATAAGTTTCATCGAACTCACCATCTTTCAACAAATCCAACACCCTTTGCTTCATTTTCTTTTCATCCGGTTGAGGCGTTGCTTGAAACAATTTGGATTCTTCCTGTGCTGATGATTATCCCCATCCATAAATACTCTCTTATCACATTTGCTTTTATTTCATTTCTCAACAACATCAAGGGCCACCTGGGCTTTGAATTGTCTAGTGGCAGCCGAAGATATTTGAATTCCTCAACTCACCATAGTATGCATCATCGCTTATTTAAATCTAATTACGGTCTGTACTTTTTGTTTTGGGACCGAATATGTAAAACGGAAGGGCCTCCAGCATGAAAATTTTTCTTATCCTTATACTCACCATAACCTCAAGCATAGGATTTGCCCAAATATCAGATTTGCGAGGTCAAAGATATTGTGAGGTTTTAATCGGCGAAGGCAAACTTTTTAAAGGCATTAGTCTTGATGTCTACAACACCATCGGTCTTAATTTATGTCCCCAGGAACAATGGGCGAAACTAAGTGAAAAGAAAATCAAGAAAAAGTGGGATGCCGATTTTGTGAAACTCAATGGCCCAAGGTTTTGGACCATGGACTCCATGAAAAGCACTCTTTTAAACCCAACTATTGTTAGCTTCAATGGAATAGAAATGCGCAAGGCCGGCATCTTAAAACTAGGCTTCAAAGAGATCTTTGGAAAACGCTCGGTCTACCAAGAAAGAAAAATAAGAAGAAACTCAATTTGGATTTTTAGCCCTCATGAACTTGTTTATGAATTAGTTTCAGCAGACGGCAAGGTCTATATCATGCAGTCCTACAGCACAGAAGTGAAAGACC
>CANFNX010000049.1 GCA_947448495.1 Bacteriovoracaceae bacterium
CCAAATGCTCATGATCATCGGGATGTCCCTTTCCGTTTTTCTCGTGGGTCGTTTCTCCATATCGGATGTAGGCCATCTCAGTGGTATGGGAGAACATGAAAGTGCCCAAATCATGTAAAAGAGCTGCAAGTCGAATACTCTGATGAAAAGCTTTCTCGGGTGACTGAATTGAATCATCAAATAGATCTTGCTCCGGAACTCCCCGCTCTAAGCGCTGAAGAATTTTATGAGCATTGAACATCACTCCAATGGAATGACCATAGCGTGAATGCTCTGCTCCTGGGAAAGTATAAAACGTAAATCCCAATTGCTTGATCCAACGAAGTCTTTGATAAAAAGGAGTGTGGATGATTTCCCATTCAAGATTCGTTAGGTGGATAAAACCGTAGAGAGGATCAAAGATGATTTTCTTTTTTGAAGTAACTTCCATGTGTACCGTAATGAAAAAGGGGCCCAAACCATGGACCCCCTAATTAAAATCTTTTTACTGTAATGTCGTCGCTTTTCTTTTACCTTTGCGAGCCTTGGCAACTTTGCTGATGGCATATTCCATCAACATAAAAGCTTCACGACGTAATCCATTGTCATGGATGTAACGATAGAAGTTTTCGATATCACCATTTGTGCGAAAGTTTTTGATCGTCATCACCTCAGGGGCTTGGCCGGCTTTCTCATCAAGATTTACTACTTTAGACATATATACTCCTAGTCGTGTTATTTTACGTTTTTCGAACTAACTCTTCAACATTTCTTATTGTTCACGTGCTTCAATCAATCCGTAGCTGTGAAGCTTGTTGTAAAGAGTCTTCACAGTAATTCCAAGTGTTTTAGCAGCGCGTGTCTTGTTACCTTGTAAATGATCAAGAGTGTCAATTATGTGTTTTTTCTCAAGATCAAAAAGTGTGAACTCAATATACTCAATTTTAGCTTCAACTTTTTCTACCTTAACTTCTTGAGCGAACTCAGGAAGATCAGAAGCTTCAATGTATTGGCCGTCAGTTAGGATATAAGTACGCTCCATAACATTTTTAAGTTCATGCGCATTTCCTGGCCAGAAGTAAGAAGTAAGTTTTTCAATGGCACCAGAAGTTAGGATTTTAGCTTGAGACTTACCTTGGTTAAGGAAGAACTCTGCCATTACCTTAACATCTTCATGACGCTCACGAAGAGCTGGGATACGAAGTGCAACAGTATTCAAACGGTAGAACAATTCTTCTTTAAATTTTCCTTCTTCAACTAATTTCTTAAGTTCAACTTTAGAAGTCGCAATCATGCGAACATTTAGAGCAATTTTTTCTTCAGTATCAACAGCGATCATTTCACCAGCAACTAGAGCGCGAAGAAGCTTTGTTTGAATATGGTGAGATGTGTGGCAAATATCATCAATAATCAGTGTTCCACCATTAGCTTGAACAAGTAGTCCTTTTGAGCTGAAAAGTTCACGATCCAGTTGAGCTTCATTAAGGGCCGAACAAGAAGCAACAACACATCCGCCTTTACGACCAGACCAAGAGTGAATTTTCTTAGCAAGAATTTTCTTACCAGCACCGTGCTGACCTTCTAGAAGTACTGGAAAATCCTGACCGGCTACTTTCTTTGCTGTATGAACAACATCTAAGAAATTCTTAGAAAGACCAATCATTTGAGAATTATCTTCAAAGCCCTTAGAAACTTGGATTTCAACACGGCTTGAAAGTTCTTTTTCTTTAGCTTCAATTCTAGAAAGAAGCTCACGGTTCATATTTTTCGCCATAAGGAAAAGGTGCATATTACGGATTGGCGATTGTAATTGAGCTAGTAAATCATTGATGACAGCGATATCAGATTCAGAAAAGTTTCTGTCTTTTTTAAGTGATTGAACGTTGATAGTACCAATCACTGAACCATCGATCATGACCGGAACACAAAGTTCAGCTTCTACACCTTCTTCACGGATACCAGTTGAAGCAATAGGGTCACGCTTAACAGAGTTAGAGTAGTAAGCTCTTTTCATACGAGCAACATATCCAGAAAGACCTTGGCCTTTGTTTAAAAGTTTAGCAGAAGAAAGGGCTTGGCCATTTTCAGAAAGAAGACGAGTTGAACCATCTGAAAGAGCTTCAAAACCAAGAACCTTGTGCTCGCCCATGATGTCTTGGACAAAGCCAGAAAGCTTGGCAAAAAACACAACTTCATCAAGATTAGAAAGAAGAACTGTTGAAAGAGTAGCAATCTCGTTGTGGTTAGAAGCTGTTTTCATGTTAATCCCCTTTACACTTTAATTAAGAAGCCGTTTATTTTTTATACGGTGCGTTAGTAGGAAGATATTACAATTTGTCTGAAAAATTTACAAGACTATTTTGATGCGGTGTTTAAAGTTTCTGCGATTTTTCTAATTATTTCAACACATTAGTCCACTGAGGAGAGAAGCAGCGTCCAAAATCTTGAGTCAATTGGCCCAAAATCTCACCATCTCTATTCATAATGTAGATATCTTGGACGGCCTTCGTGCGGGAAAGGATTCTTTTACTAGTAAAAACAATGAATTCGCTATCAGGAGAATAGACTGGCTCCTCATTAGAACCGAAGTCCTTAGTCAGTCTGGATAAATGATTGCCATCGGCTCCAATGCGGTAAAGATCAAAACCATTATCGACCCAAGAACTGAAGACGATCTCTTTACCGTCTGGAGAAAAACGTGGAGTGGCGTTAAACTGGCCCACAAATGAGATCCTCTTCACGTCCTTTTCAGTTTGAGTAGGGTCCATCGTATAAATATTGGCCCTACCAGCTCGATTGGAAAGAAAGGCCATGAGTGATCCATCTCGAGTAATGGAAGGGTCCACATCATCTGCGTAGTGGGAAGTCACTTTTTTCATAGAACCTGATCCAAGATCCATTTCATAAATATCAGCATTTCCTGAAAATGAGAGGGTTAGATAAATCACTTTTCCATTGGCACTGAAAATAGCCCCAGAATTAATTCCAGGTTTATCAGAGACCGTACTGAAAGATCTGGATTTGAGATCATACATTTTCAAATCTATATTTTTTGTGATTCTCAATTGAGTTCGCGACACATCTTTATGAGTGGCAATCAGAGAAAACATAATTTTAGAGTTATCAGGCGCCACGGTCGGGGAAATGACCACAGAGTGAAAATTGGTAAGTTTCTCAACTCTATTCCCATCAAAATCCATGAGATAAAGTTCTTTAACAGTATCTTTGCCAAAAGTCGCACGATCAGAAACAAAAACGATTTTGGAATTGAAGATAGATGGCTTGCCAGTGACGGCACGGTAGATTCCATCAGCAATATGATGAGTCTGGTGTCGGATATTTTTAGACTCTAAACGGAAAGTCTCTGAATAAATTTCTTTACCAGTGATGACACTCCATGCACGGACTTTCGCCTCTAAGCGAGTCCATGATGACGAGACTTGAGTGGCTACAAAATAAGAAATTCCACTCTCTTTCCATTTTACAAGATCAGGCTTGGTGTAGCTCTCTTTACCTTTATCGGAATAATCTACATTATTAAATTTATGGCGATAAAAACTAAAATCATTCCGTAAGATATCAATGAACTCAACCGCCAAGGCTTTTTGTTCGCCAGAAAGTGATTTCAGCTCTGGTTCATCCACCACAAACTTATCTTTATCTACCCCTGCTTCTCCAACAGCAATCTCAGCAACAGAATCCTGAGCAAAGGCTTGAGTGTGAAAGAAGAGAGCGACGAATAGTAAAAATATTTTCATATAAAACCTCAAAGAGGGAACCTTAAAATAACACCTGAACTCGCGAGTCTAGGAGCAACTTGTGAAGATGGCTTAGGAAAGGGAGAAGCGTCCCTGATCGCTTTCTCTGCCCTCACATCAAATTCTTCTTGTCCTGATGATTCAAGCAGATCTGTTTTTAAAACTTCACCACTAGAAGATAAATAGACTGCAATACGGCATTTTAAATTTAACTCTTTCAAATAACTTGGTAATTTCCACTGGCTCCGCACCAGTTCAGGCAAGCCTTGAACATAGGCAGAAAATTCTGAGTTCTGCTGATCAGAGTAATCCCCTACCAATGCAGAACCTTTAGAAAGTCTGTTACCTTCAAGAATTAAAGAATCAAGTTTTGTTTTAGCGCCAGTTCCATCACCCTTTTTCACTTCTTTAGCGGAAACTTTTTTTGAAGAATAGTCTGACAGGAGATTCATCAGAGATGACTTTTTCTTGGTCTGCCCTTTTTCCTGAATCACAATATCATTTTTATTAATAACGTCTGGAGCATCGTTTTTAACGACTGTTTCTTCTTTCGATTTTGAGGCCTCTGGCTCCGGCTGCACAATGGGCTCAGCTTGCATCGCCTTAAGTTCCTTAATGGTAAATTTTGGCATTCCCACCACATCAACTCTCACTGAAGCACGAATAATCTCAACATTAGAATTCGAGGACAGAGCACCTATAACATAACGACCGGCGATAAACGCCAAAAGGAGCAAGGCTAGATGGGCCCCTAAAGAAACCATAAAATTTTGATAAAAATCTTTATCCTGGGCCGAACTGAACATGGACTATTTCTTCTCCACTTCAGTGACAAGAGCGATGTTACTCACTCCTGACTTTTTTAAGCTAGCAATCAGCTTAGCAACTTTCTCGTATTTCAAAGCATAATCTGCACGCAAATAGACCACATCTGTTTTGTGAGCCTTGAATTGCTTCAAAATCGAAGGGATAAGATCTTTTTGAGTGACTAAATTTTTGCCCAGATAATACTGCTCACCACTAGTGATGGACAGGATGACAAGTTCTTGGTTAAGAGCAACGTTATTCACTTTTTGAGTTTTGGGTAATTTTAAATCGATTCCACTAAAAAGCATGGGCGCTGTGACCATAAAAATCACAAGCAACACTAACATCACATCCACCAGTGGAGTGACGTTAATATCCGCAACTGGCCCTTTTTTTCCACCAACGTTCATGCCCATGAATTAATCCCTCTTCGTTAAAATAGATCTCTCAATGAGATTTAAAAAATCTTGAGAAAAAGATTCCATCTGAGAATTGATACGTGCAATCTGAGTATTAAAAATATTAAAAAACCAAACGGCCGGAATTGCTGCCGCTAATCCAACTGCAGTCGCCACGAGGGCCTCAGCAATACCTGGAGCAACCGCTTCGATACTACCACCACCGGTAGAAAGACCCGTGAAGGCATCAATGATCCCCCAAACAGTTCCAAAAAGTCCGATAAAAGGAGTGATAGAGCCAATAGAGGCCAATGTGGAAACACGAATATCCATTTTTTCATTGGACGCATTGTAGCCAGTCTTAAGTGCACGCTCTAATGATTGAAAACCATGCTGAGAAAAGTGCTGAGCAATACTACCCTTTCCGCCCGATAATTTCTCCCCAACTTTATTCAATTCCTCATATCCACGACGAAACATGAGGCTCATCGTAGAATCTGTATTTTCAGAAGCTTCACGATTGATCTCAGCTAAGGAATTACTAGACTTGAAAAATTGATGAAATTTTTCATTTGATTCCATGATGGATTTTAATTCTTTGTATTTTTGAAGAATGATCGTCCAAGACAAAACTGAAGCCAGTCCAAGTAAAAGCAGGACGATCTTCACCACCAAACCTGAATTCCAAAGAATTTGCCAAATATTTAAACTTCCGTGCATGTAGAAACTCCTATCGTAGAAGCTTGCGCGCAGATACTAAGATCTGTTCCCTGTATTGATAATACAAAAAAGATATCATCCAAATTACGGCTAGAAAAGCGAACTGAGGTCGATGAGTGAGTTTAAAAGGTGAAAAATCATCTCCCCACACAGGATCTAATCCAAACAAGGAGCCCATAGGGGCAACAAAGATCATTAAAAAACAAACAACGTTACTCCAGTTTTTAAAAGAAGAGCCACTTAAGTAAATCACGGCGGAAAAACATAAAAGTAAATACCAGATGAGCCCGTAATAGTCTGGAACACTTAATCTAAAAGCGAGGGTAAAGATCACCAAGTAACCCAAGCTGAGATAAATGCGGTTTGGTCGCTGATCAACGTTTAAGACATCTTCAAGGTAGGCCAGGAGAATAAATTCAATGCCAAAAAAAAGAAACAACCCGTAAAAAGAAGTAAACTGGTAGTACCAATAACCGACATTCTGATCGACAAAAACTGTTTGCCCAAGACTTATATAACTTATGCCCAGAAAAAAAGAGATCACTATCGCTTTGGCTTCAGGCCAGCTGATTGATTCTTTAACCAATTCTCGAAATGTTTTTAATTGATAAAGTCTGACCTTGAACCAGCGATTAAGCATGAAGAGTGCGAATAGCTTGGAGGAAATCAAAATTTCCCACTGATTATTGTGCAACCAAGATTCAACAATACTTATCTCGTGATCTAATAAGAAATGAAAAAAAGCTCCAATTGAGCTCATGATGACAACCATAACGACAAAAATCAGCTGGAAAGCTGCATAGTATTTTAAATTCTTTGCAACTTGTCCGAATTCGGTTTCAGAGGTAACCATTAAAGCGTTTTCTCCTCTGGGCCAATCCATTTCAACTGCATTTCAGGCGACGGATAAAGTTTCACGTAATCTTTATACTGAACGTTGGTTTTAATAAAACTATTGATCTTGCCTAGAAGTCGATAATAAACATTCCAAAGCTCTGGTCTTGCCTTAAGATAAGAATCCATTTTTTTTGTTGTTTCAAACTGTTGCTGAAAAGAGAAGCCTTTCTGATTAATTTGAGTTGAGTAGCTTTTCAACATTTCTTCCATGAAACTCATATCAACTTTTTGACCGTAAAAATTTGTACCGGCCAATGTTTTCATTTTCTCGCTTGAAACTGATTTCTTAAAATATCCTTGCTCTAATCGCAAAAAATCCTCAAAAAGAAGCAATGAAATCTCTAATTTTGTGAGATCAAGCGACCGGATAAAAGGAACCGATAGAAGAAAAATAGATGTTCCATCACTCCCAGGCAATGAAGCATGAACAACAGTGGGAGTATTGACCATTAATATTCTGAACTTTTTCTGATAAAACCCCAAATTCTCAAGAGTTTCTCGAAAAGATTTATCAAGTCCATAGTCTGGTTTTTCAAAGTCCCAACCAAGAATCTGCGCATTTTTAATTAACCAAAATTCACTGGCTAGTCCCCACAATTCATCCTCAGTGGGATAATTAAATCTCTCTTTTTCAAGGGCATTTTGCTCTTCTTTAAGGATAGCAACCTGCTCTTTTTTTTCTAGCGCGGCCTGAGAGAGACCATCTTTCTGTAAAACTTTTTTTATACTATTGAAATTCACCACTTCAAGTTCTTTCTCATCTTGAAGTTTCTCCGTCTGAGCATGGGCCAGGAAAATCCCAAAACTCAAAAGACTAATGAACGCGAGTTTCACTCTCGACATAATGATCATAGAGGCGTCCCCAGTAATAAAGCTCAGATAAATCTAGATTTAAGGCATCAAAAAACTTTGGATATGTTCCTTGAATACATTTTGGCTTCCTCTCACTCAGATAGCTCCGTAAGATAAAACCTTTATAGTCTGCAACTTGCACGTAGGCCCATTCAGCAGATACAGAAACTTTTGAAGATTCAATGACTTTAAGCGGGTGTGCGCACTGAATAGTGGTGAGGCTTGCAGAAGTACGAATCGGCGATTGATGAACATGCCCAAAAAGCGGTGTCATATAAAAAACACCAACCACCTTTTCATCAGTCGCAACTGTCTCAGCATAAGAAAACAAGGATAGAAAAAAATATAAGAGGATCATTTAAACCTTCCAGCGGAACTGAATGGTTTCCCAACTGTGACATTGAGGGCAACGCCAAAAAATTTCATCCGAATTATAGCCACACTGAGAGCAGTAGTGTCGAGTCAAAGAACTGTGTAAGTTATTAAGTAGACCCTTAGTATGAAACAAAGCCTCATCCGTTTTTCCAATTTCAATCAAGATTTTAATATACTCCACTTTGAGAACATCAGAGTGGCCATCATTTTTCATCCACGAATCAAGTAGTTCATAGGCATCTATTGTTTTCGCCTGATCCTTAAGCAATCTAATTTTAGAAAGAACCACCGAGGGAGTATTTAACAATTCTTGATCGCGCAGACCTAGAAAATAGTCTTTTAATTGATTTAATCTCTGATAATACTCCTCTTTTTGAGGCAATTTGGGATTAAAACTATCAAGAGAAACGAATATAAAAGTGGCATACATCGGATGCTCTTTCAACAGCTCCAGGAGTACACTATTAGCATCTTCCATCTTCCCCTGAACAATGCATAACTTCAGTCTAAGAATTTTAGCTGAGACAGATGGGGCGAACCTAAAGGCATCCTCCAGTTCTTCAGCACACGCTTTAAACTGGCCTTGCTCATATAGCGCCTTCGCTTTCTGAACAAGAATATGAGAAATCGTTTCGGATTGATTTTCTTGTCCAACCTTAGAAAGCATAATGCGATAATTATAGGCTTGATCCCAATCCTCAATGTCCTCAAAGATGCGGCATAAGGACTGAATAACATCTTGTTGGTCACGATTAATTTTCAAAACATCTTTATAAGTCTCAACCGCCTTATCAATAAAACCACCCTTATCAAAATCGAGGGCAAGTTCCTTAAGTGCGACAAGACGCGTGCTCTCCGAAATATTCTCTCTGGCAATGAGCGATCGGTGGATAGAAATAGCTTTTTCAATTTCACCATTTGAACGAAAGAGGCCGCCAAGAGCAAAGTATGTCTCAATAGTTTCACGATTCAAATCGACAGCATTTAGAAATTCTTTAATCGCTAAATCTTTATTCCCTTCAATCAAATACTGAGTGGCATTTAAAAAAATTCTGGATTGGGCTTCAAAAATGGAATGACGATATTTTTTTGAAAGCTTTACTGCCTTATCTCTTTCAATAACATAGTGGTAAATAAGAATAATCGTGATCATGACTGCAGTCACAGTCAATGCATGATCCTTTCCCCACTCTATCAAGAAGGCATAACTCATTTAAGTCCTATAATTTAAAAAGAAATGCGGGCTTAGCCGACTGAGACATCTTTTCCTTGAGCAGTGAAAGTGTGTCCTCACCCTCTTCTAGTAAATCTGTAAGTCGAATCCTGCCTCGAGCTGGCTTCATATATCTCAGACCAAAACGTCCCTTCAGTTTGAGCTCCTTGTGAATACTTCTACCAGCATGCCAAAGACCACCGATTTCATCTACTAGTCCAAAATCCTTGGCTTCTGAGCCGTGGAAAATTTGGCCTTGGGCCAATTCAGTAATATCTTTTTTAAGGCGATCCTTTCTAACAGCGACGATATCATCCATAAATTGCTTGTGTGTGCCAGCTAACAGATCAGTGAGATAAGCGCGCTCTTCATCGGTCATTGGACGGCCAGGATTTCCAATGTCCTTGTAGCGCCCGGCCTTAATGGTTTCTTGCTTAAATTTAGCAAATTTAAAAAGTTCAGATAAATCTGCCATCTGCATAATCACACCGATGGAGCCTGTTAGAGTCCCAGCATTGGCCCAAATTTTTCTAGTGGCAGAACCAATATAGTAGCCACCACTTGCAGCAACCGATCCAAAGCTTGCATAAATTGGTTTCTTCTGATCGATGCGCCTTACTTCCTCATAAATTTCTTGAGTTGGAGCAACGGCACCACCTGGGGAGTCAATCCTTAATAATATCGCCTTAATCGACTTCTCCTCTTCAGCTGCCAGAAGCATCTCGACCACTTTTTTAGAATCCCGAATTTCATCTTCAATAGCTATGACAGCAATTGGAGAATTCTTCTGACTCTCAATGAGACTTGAGCCCAGTGAATCGGTGTCTTTAAGTTTTGAAACTGTAAAAAAGGCAAAAAGGATGAAAATAAAAAATAAAACAGAAACGAGAATAAAAATTGCGACTATTCCCTTCGATCGTTCACGGCTCACAAGGAACTCCTTCCATAAGTTCTTAATGAATTGATTATAAACGTCTTTCTAGGAAATTGAAATGTTTAAGTCCTTATAAATAATAGCCTTGCCCAGCGCAACTTGTCTCAAGTCGCTTTATTTCAGTTTTAACCGTTTGCGGAACCCCTATCCGACTGATGGATTGGAGACGATTGTATTCTTGGGTGTACTGGTCAGAGATTTCAGCATCCTCGATCACCAGGAGTGTTTCATCATTTACATAATTAGCGGCTTCAGACCAATTCTCAGAGCCAATGATGACTTTTTTGGAATCAATAACTCCAAACTTGTGATGAAGAACATCTCCTCTTTCAAGATTTGGTACACCAATTTGCTTTGATCCCTTTTTCCAAGGATTATTGTCAGCTTCATAGGTGCATTTAGGACTAAGCATCTGAACGCCCGCCATATCTAAAAGCTCGGAGTAGTCTCTGAAAGCAAATTTTGCTTCAACTAGAAATCCCATATCAACGCCGGCATTAAAGCGCTTTTCGAGAACATTTGATAAATTTTGGTCTGAGTATACAAATAAGGCAGCCTTTATCGACTTGGTCGCTTTAGATAAATGCTCTGCCATCAAACCATTCACTGACTCTTCCCAATTATATTTCGCAGATGTAGGAGAAAATTGGACGGTGATTTTTATCCCTCTGTCAGTCACTGTTTGGGGACCACGGTAGGTCTTATTATGTCCGTAGTTTCCTCTTTTTCCATTTCCCCAGAGCTGGGAAAACTCTTCATCAAAAATATTTCCTACGGCTTGTGAGTTAATCACAACCATTGAGTTTGCATTTCCTCGAGAATTTGGAGCAAGTATATCACCATGAATACAACTCAAAGTGAAATTTGCAGAACCAGCGACAACGGTTCTGCCATCGACAATCATAAACTTATGATGCATCAAACCTGATCCATTTGAGCTGTCGAATGTATCATCCATAACTGGAACTTTAGCCTGCTCAAGCATGTAAACCGCATCTCTTGATTCAAGTTCATTTTTGCTAAACTTTCCGTCTTTATTAATATCTACAAGAGCTTTGAGTTCATTAATTTTTGTGGCTTCATACTGATCTTCTTGGGCATCTCTTTGGGTCATCACAGTATAGTTATAGTCATGCTCGAGAACAATTCTGACATCCACTCCCTCATTCTTCTTGTTAATGAGAGCTTGAGCTACGAGAGGAAGTCTGAGCTCTTGAACTGCAATAAAAATAGATTTTTTGGCCTTGCCGATGTTCTCCAGAAGGACAGCTTCTAGGTTATCACCTTGGCGCGTAATATTACGATAGGGCTCAGTGTAAGAGCTGTGCGGATTATGATTAAAATAGGCCTTAACACTTCCCCACGAAGGCGAAGATATGAGAGCTAAGGACAGGGTCAGTTGCCATATTTTCATGCAGTGCGACCTTTTATTACATTCACTAATACTGGAGTTAAACTGTCCTAATATATTGGCCGTTTGTCACCCGAAAATTTCTGACGTCCCCTAACATTGATATTTTTTACCTGATCTAAGTCTTTAAAAACACGAAGACTCTTGAGTTTTAGAAAAATATACCGAAGAGAATTCTAGGGATGGACGAGAGATTCCCCTCGTTAAGGGTACTTTATGAAAAATCTTATTCTGCTTATATCACTTATCTTTGTGACTCTGGCCTTCGCCAAGGAGCCCATAGAAAAAGAGTCCATGCAAGAAGCAGAAAATTTTAAAGTCGAAAAGGCCGCTAAAGAGAAGTCAGCTGGGCGCGCTTTTGCAGGCTCAAGGGCAAAAAAAGAAGTCCCTGAAGCTGCGATGAAAGAGGAAATTCCTAATTCTGAAGATTCTGAAGTACGCTACTGGAGATACTCGGAATAACCACTGGTCGGTTTTTATCCCAAACATTAACTTTCTCGAACTCACTCTTTAATTGACCACAAGCTGCGAGGATATCACTCCCCTTAGTCGTGCGAATGGTGCAAGTGAACCCTCTTTTAATCATCTGATCCAAAAACCACATAATCTTTTGCTCGGAAGGGCGCTTGTAATTTGATCCAGGATATTCGTTAAATGGAATCAAGTTGATTTTGGATTCTTTTGAATTCAGTAAATCGGCTAAAGCTTCAACATCCTCTAGAGAATCATTTAGACCATCAATGAGAAGGTACTCATAAGTGATTCGACGATGGGCCTTTAATGGAATTTTCTTAATGGCACCAAAAAGTCTGTCGAGATCATAGACCTTATTAATGGGCATAAGCTCTGTTCGAACATTGTTCCGCGCCGAATGAAGTGAAATCGCAATATTCACAGTAGGAAAGTCGACGGCCAATTTTTCAATCGCCGGAACTAGACCAGAAGTGGAGAGAGTGATCCTTCTCTGACCAAGTCCAAGACCTCTTTCACTCATAAAGATTTGTGTCGCCTTCTTCATATTTTCGTAATTATGAAGAGGCTCACCCTGGCCCATATAAACAATGTTGGTCAACTCATCGCCCTGGCCAAGATCGTTAAGAAATTTTTGAACCGTTAGGTATTGAAGAACAACCTCGGACGTTTTCAGATGCCGCTTCAGTCCTTGAGTCGCCGTATGACAAAAGGTACATCCGACCGCACAACCAACTTGTGATGAAATACACAGAGTAAGTCTTTCTCGGGCCGGAATCGCAACCGTTTCAACCGTCTGACCATCATTCATTTTGACTAAAAACTTACGAGTTCCATCTTTCGAAAGACCATTCCATACAATCTTCAAAAGACTAAAATCATAATTTTCAGCAAAGAACTCCTTGGCTCCCTTGGAGACATTGCTCCACTCCTGAGGATTATGAACCCATTTTTTGTACACCCAATCATAGATTTGAGTTGCCCCAAAAGCAGAAAAACCCTTTTCAACTAAAAGGTTCTTTAGGTCATCATAGGAGAGATCAAAAAATGAAGATTTCATAGTGCTCTTTAAATAAATGTTCCTGGTACGAATTGCAAGACTAAAGAAAAAAACAGGAGTTTATTACAATAAAAAAAGGCCCCGAAAGGGGCCTTCTTTTTATTTACCACTATTTCCAATCTTTAACTTTCACCGAAATGTTTGCAAACTTAGCGATGTCCTTCAGAAAGTTTCTTCTGTTGGGCTTTCTAAATCTTAACCCACCACCATTACGAACTTCCTTCATGTTACGAGCGAGTACTCGTCCAAGATCGTCATAAGCTTTCTGAGCTTCAGCGTCGATGCGACCAGAGCGTTTTGAATCATCATAATTTCTCAAGATGGATGCGATGACTGTTGTATTAAAGTCAGATTCTCTTTTCCAGAGAACATTTCTTTCGATATCCGACTTTACAAGTTCTTCAAGCATTCCTTCCAGCTTCGCCAAACGATCAGCACGAACTTCACGTCCCGAATTGGTGATTTTCTTCGTCGCGAGTGAATCAAAATATGTCGCTAAGGCCTCAGTTCGGTTCATTGGTATCGAGAAGGAAATTGCCTGACGGTGAGCAATTTTATTTCCGATTCGTACATTGACTGACCCTGATACTGTTCCAGAAATAATCACAGCAAGTGGATCCATATTCTCGATATTAAGAACGGCTTGTCGAGAAGCTCCAGGACCAATCGGCTCTACGTTTCTAGCCGATCCACCAAGGTTGCCTACAGATGCTTCAACCAAAGAGATTGGGGATTCCACATTCCTTGCTGGATTTTTAAGATTTACAAGGAGTGAAAGAGAGCCTGACAAGAAATCGAATGAGCCGTTGACGTTATCAATTTCAACATAGTCATTTAAAACGATTGATTGTTGTTTTTGGGCATTCAGAGATCGGGCCACTTCTGCAAGGTCGCCTGGATTTCTAATGATCATTGATAGATTCACGCTGTCGCGTGCTTCTTTGAGTTCACTTACTCGTCCAAGTGTCGTTGAAACATAATCCGTGCGACTCAAGGCCGGTGCAGAGAAAGAAAAACCAGAAAGAGAGGCCTGAATATCACTGCTCGCTGCGAGAGCAATGGTCGAAGGAGCTGTTTTCTCTCCAAGATTAGTTACAGAGAACTCAACTTTCAGCTCTTCGCCTGGACGAAAGATCGCATCCTGAACTTGGCCAATAACTTGAGCATCATTAAGCTCGACGACTGAATTGTTTTCAAAAATTCCGATCAAGTGGTCAAAGCTCATTTTATAAAGTCGCTTAACTTCTTCAGCGTACTTCTTGGCCGACTGAAGTCGGTATTGATTATTATAGGCTTCGCGACGAGCGATGTAGTTGGCCACATCTTCACCCATACTTTGTCCGATGATTTTTGCGACTTTGTATTTCTCCAATCCCTCTACGTTGTAGCTGATGGAAGCATATTGACGAGCATAGAAGCGATCGTAAGCTTGTTTAAAGCCATTAACGTAAAGATTCACGAGAACCTGAACTTCAGCATCTGAAAGTTTCACTCGTCTCGTTTCATTTCTGTAACCAGTGATAACCTCTTCCATTTCAAAGATTGGCTTTCCTTGAGCATCAACTGCTGGTTGCCCATTGGCATCTAACTTGCGGATAGGATTTCCTGCAGCATCTAATTTGTAGCGATTTTCTTTAATCGCAATTGTTTCTGTTACCGTTTTTTCAAGTGTCTTTAGACGAGAGAAAGTTTGGTACTGCTCAAGTGTTCTTTCATCACGATCAAAAATTTCCCATGCCCAGTCAGGATTTCTCCAACCGTAGTTTTCGAAGTTGAATTGGCGATTCGCTCGAAAGAAGTCCCAAATCGACACAGAGGGCATACTACGGCGTCCAAAAATCGTTTGGTCCATATTACAGAGGGTGCTTGCGTACTGCTTTTGAAGTTCAAGTCCTTTGCGAGCTGCAAGGCGGTCTTCAAATTTTGAATTTTGGTTAACCCAACCGGCTGCATAAACAGCATCAAAATCTGATCCTGCTTGCCGTGTGATATCAAATTCATACCCATCACCAAAACCATTAAATGAAACTGATGGATAGTTATAGTCTTTGTTAGGAAGAACCTGGCGCCCCTGAGCATCTCTGAGACCAATAACAGAGCGATAGCGGGAAATAATTTGGTCTGCCGATTCAGTTTGTCCTTCGGCACGTGCTCGCTCTAATCCTCTGGTGGTTGCAGACTCAAAGCTCGCGTTTCTAACATAAGCATCGGCCTGTCTAATCATGTCTGGTGTAGGATTTGCGCCAGCATTGAAACCATCATTCACGCCTTGATAGAAACCATCCAGGCAACCTAAATATTTTCCGGTGTTCTTAGCGTATTTTTCCGCCATCCATCTCGCTGCACTCACACCGTCTGAGCAGGCCTTATAGGCATGCTCATTTCCGTTATTTGATTGAGTGTCACAAAGGATTCCATTGATATTCATTGGGGGATCAAAGATTGTATTTAAATCCCCTACAGTTCCTGAATAGCTCTGAGCGAGAACGGCCGGTGAGATTGAGAGTAGTGCAAAAGTTAATAGGGAACCATGAAAAGCAGATTTCATTTGGAATCCTCCGTATGAGATAAATAAAGTTCCCAAAGAATATAGGTGTTCGGAGTTTCGAACTAGTAGAGTATGAAAAATTGACAGGAGGGATTGTCTAAAATGTTTCCAGTGGAATGGCCCTAGTAAACAACTTTTAGAACTTCCTCTATAGAAGTTTCTCCAGCAGCGATTTTACGGGCCCCGTTGTACCGAATAGAGCGATAACATCCTCTTGTCTTTTCACGAAGTTCAGTGATTTGAACATTTTGATGAATCACTTTCTTTATTTTCTCATCGACTGAGACAAGCTCATAAACGCAGAGACGACCAGAAAATCCCGTATTTTTACACTCTTCACAGCCAACAGGTTCATAAAAGTGCTGAGGAACGGGGAGATTTTCACCATCCAAAAGTGTTAACCATTTATCTTTATTGGCAGGGACCGGCTTTTTACAGTGAGAACAAAGCTTTTTCACTAATCTTTGGGCCAGAATTCCTGTTAATGAGGAGTTAATCAGGAAGGCCGGAAGGCCCAGATCGACTAAACGTTGAATGGTGGCCAGGGCCCCATTGGTATGAAGAGTTGAAAAGACCAAATGTCCGGTTAGGGAACTTTGAATCGCCATCTCACCCGTTTCATAATCCCGAATCTCTCCTACCATAATAATATCTGGGTCTTGCCGAAGAAATGACCGAATACACTCAGCAAACCCCAGTCCTATTTGAGGGGCGACCTGCACCTGGTTAAAGGCATCAATCTCCATTTCAATCGGATCTTCTGCCGTACACACATTCACATCGGGTGTAGCGACTATACTTAAGGATGTATAAAGGGTAGTTGTTTTTCCTGATCCGGTTGGACCTGTTACAAGGATGAGCCCTTGAGGCTCATGAATAAGCTTTTCCCATGTTTTTAGATCTGCTTCATCAAATCCAATAAAACTTAAATCCTGACCTGCCACATTTTTGTCGAAGATTCGAATCACCATCTTTTCGCCAAAATTTACCGGCAATGTAGAGAGCCGCATCTCGACTTCTTTACCGTTATCTAGTTTTCTTTTTATACCACCATCTTGAGGTTTTCGCTTTTCATCTAGCTTCATTTCCCCAAGAATTTTAAACCGCGCCACAACCATCATAAAGGCATCATGGTCTAGCCGATAAACAGTTCTTAAATCCCCATCAACCCTAAATCGCACTTGGGCCAACCCTTTCTTAGGTTCCAGATGAATATCCGAGGCACGCTCCATAATCGCAAAATGAATTAACCAATCCACTATTTTAGCAACATGTCCATCTTGAGCCGAAAGGTTTCTCCCTCGAGATTTTTCGATGAGCGAATCCAATTCCCCTAATTTCCCTTGGCGGAGCAGCCGCATTTTCTCTTGCCCTATATGCCCCTGATCGCGAGCAATACCTTTAAAGGCTTTTTGAACAATAAATATTTCACTCAAGAGATGGCGGATTTGTTTAGGACTACCAAGACGAACTTCAATCTCTTTTTTTAGTTGGGGCTTGAGCTCATCAACCCAAGACAAGGCGAAGGGCTCGTAAGTCAGAATCACCACTTTTGTAGGAGTCATTTCAATGGGGACGATTCCTAAACGATCTGCATAAGCTTGCGGTATGAGATTTCCCACAACCTCAATGACCACCTTCATGGGATCTATGCGGTGATAAACAGTTCCCATTTTTTCCGCTAAGAAACTAAGAATTTCATCATGAGTGAGAAATTTATTGGGGGTTCTTCTGTCTTGAACTTTTAGTTCCGTGGCAAGGCTTAGGGGATGCTCCTTGGAGCGAGTCCAGATTTTCAAAAGGCTGTCGGCTTCCTCGGCTCCAATAAATTGAGAGCGCAAGAACAGTTCAAGCACATCTTTGTAAGTTAGATTCTTATCACCTGACTGATAAACGGGAACGCCCATGCAGACCTCACTTAACAATCTTGTCGGTCAATGGGGTAAGAAAATAAACCGCTATTAAAGGATTAATAGGATTTTCCGAAGCGAAAATAAGATCAACTCCAATAAGGTACTGTTTTGCTCTACCTCTATCATCTAAACAATCTAAAATACTATGAGCTCGGCCAGGAGATTTTGGTAGGACGGAATGTGGGTAGCATCACTATTCCCACAGATAATAAGCTTAGTGGTAAGCATTTTATGGTGAGCTTGGAAGTAAATGGCGCGGAAGCTGCAGTTTTTTTAATCGATTTAGATTCAAAGAATAAGACCGTGCTCAATCGTGAGGAAATACCACCAAATCAAAAAATGCCAATGACAACGAACTCTTTAATTGAAGTGGGCTCTCAGCAATTCCTGCTTACAGAGAGCAACTCTATTCCCCTTCAACAGATTGAAGACATTATTTCAAATTGGCAAAAAAAGAGCATCGTCAAGGCACAGAAGAAGCAGATAGAAGTAGCTCCGGCTCCCTCAATGCCCCATTCTCCAGAAAATATTTCTAAAAAAGAAGCTCTCCTCAATGAATTAAAAATAAATCTAGAGACAATCGAAACGAAAACCGCCCAAGATTTACGTGATCTTGAAAATAGCAAGTTGGCGCTGATCAAGATGGCCAATGAGCAAAAAGCTCAGAAGACGAATCAAATTAACCAATTGGTACAGGAGATAGAAACGTTAAAAAAAGAGGCGCAGAAATTCAGGGAGGAAATTCAGCAAAAAAAACAGAAGATTATCAACTTGAAAGATCTTGAGTCCGACTAACTAAAAAGTTTACTAAAAATTCCTTTCTTTTTTGTCAGTTGCTGATTGATTAACACTTCACCGAATTGACCAAAAATCTGCTGAAAGGACCTAAAATCTTTGGCGCCATCGATACCGATATTAAAATCTTGCACCGAAATTAATCGAACTTGATCAGCCGTTAACTCTTCACCAAGTCTCATCGCAAAAGCTTTCAAATCATCCAAATTGAGAAAACTTTTATCTTGATAGTTTGAATCGGGGTAAGCTTTTAATAACTCTAGTAGCATATCCGATTTAATCATTTCTTCTTGGTCAAAAGCATAAATCATTTTGTAACTTGCAGTCTGATAATCCTCTTGCACAGGAGAAGATTGAAAATGATAAATGACAAAAATTTCTTTCATATAAGATCCTGATAATGACCAAAATCAAGTGCCAGTTTACCGTTTGGTAATAACTCCACCTCTACCCCATCAGTGTTCGTCCGGGCCTGCGCCAGGTCCGGATCAATGACTTTCATAAAAGCAAATTTCTTCTTGGTGTGAATATGGATAGTTTTCTTATAGCTAGTTGGATTGTAAAAATTCACACGACGAATATCCATATAATTTAGTTCATGCGGAGATGTTGCCCGAATTCTCCACAAACTGAAAAGATCAGAGTCTGCTTGAACTTCAGGATGATTGAGTTTTAAAAACTTAAACAGGTGTTCCCAGAAAATTTCACGATCCCGAGACTTTTCAATAGAACCAGTTTCGATCAAAATAAGTTTCCCCTCACCTAACTCACAGAAAGTTACGAGAGATAAGAAGTTAACAGTTTGAGGTTTTAAATTATTTTCGAGGAAAAATATTTCTAATCTTTTTTGCAACTCTTCACTTAAATGAGATTTGTCGAAAATTATTTTTTGCCCCATCATAAACAACTTTAAGATCTGGGCAAAAACAGTTTTATCTAAATTCTCAGAATGGAAAAATTTAATCCGATGGTGTCCACCTTCAATCCAATCGGTGGAAAATGGCAGATGATCGTGCAGAAAATACAGCCACCGGTAATTCTGATTCAGAAAGGGTTTAAGACCACTCTTTTCAAAAACTTCAGGTTGATTTGAGTCTATCACATCAACAAGGGCGTAAGGACGAAAGATACTTCCCGGATCCATTTGATCCACAAGATAATGATAGCGATGATCAATTTCATCCGATGAAAAGTGCTCTTTCAAACACTTTAAAAACAAATCTTTTTTTTCATTTTTAGAAAGCAAACAACTGCTAAA
>CANFNX010000050.1 GCA_947448495.1 Bacteriovoracaceae bacterium
GCCTAAACTGGGCTTCACGTTTGGTCGAAGCGGGTATTCCTTGTTTGATTTTTGATCAGCCCGGACATTTTTTAGGAAGCTTTCATGATGTTTCAAATTTAGAGGATTTTAAAAACCATGTTCATGAACTTTTTGTAGAGGCCTATCGTCGATTGCAGACCCTCATGGAACAAAATTTGGGGGTGGGTGAATTTCCAACTAATACGGGAATCATCTTAGGTGGCCACTCTTTAGGTGCCTTCACCGCTCTCAAGGCCATGGCGTTACCTGAATTTGAACATCTTCACCGAATCGCGATTGCTGTAGGAATTGGAATTTTTCAACGCCAAGCAACCCATTTATTTGAAACTGCATTTTATGAAAGAACTCTCTCGATTCGACGTCAGCTTGTCTCCCCTCACCTAGACTCCAAAGAGATTTTTGCATGGCTAAAGTCGGAAAAAGAAAATCTCAATCTTCAAAATCAGAAGATCCACTTGATTACTGGTGAGGATGATGTGGTGGTTGGGCTTGGTGGACTCGAGGCTTTTATTGAAGTACTAGAGAAACAACAAAACCAAGTGACCTGGGAAAGACCTAAACGCCTGCCTCACCATGAACCGGCAGCGGCAACACCACATATCTTTGCGTTTCTTAAAAATTATTTTTCTTGGAAATAGTTAAGAGGGCCTTAAGATTTTTCAGCCATCCGATTCTCCCAGGACGATCAAATGGCGTCCCTTGCAACTCTCTTTTAAGGCCGCGATTAGAAAGCTCTCCGATATAGCGTAGCAAGTCTTCCTTGGACCATTCATAAAACCAATTCTTTAGGAACTGAAACTTCTCCACAAGCTGAAGTTGTCCAATTGTTTTTAACAGAGGTTTTCGATTCCATGGACAAACGTCTTGGCAAATATCACAGCCAAAAATTTCGCCTCGAGATTTTTCAAATCCTAGCGGAGCCTGGACTTCTTTAAAAACTTCAATCGTAAACGTCGCCAAACACTTATTCGCAATAATGGTTCTCGACTCAGGTTCGATCGCCTGAGTTGGGCAAGCTTCAATGCAAGCGATACAATTCCCACAATGATCAACATCAAGTTGCGCTTGAGGGATCTCAAAGCTTTGATTCAAAAGAAGGGAGCCAATAATAAAATAGCTCCCCTCTTTTTGATGGATAAGCATTGAATTTTTTCCAAACCATCCTAATCCAGCTCGATAGGCAAGATCCCTATCCAGTACGGGTTGAGCGTCGATCGCCACAAACTTTTCAAGCAGGGGAAATTCCTCTTGGAGTTTGTTAAAAATCATTTCCAAGCGAGACCTGAGAACATAATGATAATCTTCTCCCCCGAAACCGAGAGAGTAAGCTGCGACATCATGATGCTGATTTTCGAGCATCCATTTTTTGGTATCCTGATAACTGAAAAGAAAAACAAAAGCAGATTTGAAGGAAGGATAAATCAGTCTCAAGTCTTGCCGTAACTTCATTCTTTCATCGGCCAAGTACTGAAGAGTGCCCTGATGATCCCGTTCAATCCAGCTGCGATAGTTTTCATAACTCATCGGAACTGGCTCCTCAGAGTAGCCCCAATCCACGACACCTAAACTCGAAAGAAATTCTTGTGAGAGATGATGCAGTGATTTCATTGAGACAATGGAATGATTTCAATCGCCCCTGTTGGACAAGCTTCAACACATTCCATGTCCAGATCACATCGACTTACTTTTGTCGCATCAATCCTAGTTTCATGGTTTATATCGAGTTTTGTTGTCCAAATATCGTAAGGACAGACGTTGATACAGGCCTGGCATGAAGCACAGATGCCTGTATCAAGTAGTAGCTTTCCCTTGTCAAAAGACACCTCCTGGATCGTATCCTGATCAGTACTTTTGATCGCCCGAGGAACATCTTTGATAATTTCAATTCGGATCGAATTCGTGGTTCCTTGCTTGAAAAATCGTCCATCACCAACCGTGATAACGACTTTTTCTCCTAAGTTAAGCCATTTTTTTTGCTTTAATTCCTCAATCATCATATCGCCGAGTTTGGTCAAATCAGAATTTTCATGAATGTTGAAGTAATAAGGAATAATGCCCCAGTAGAGGCTCATTTTACGAATCACTCCAAGTGAGTTTGTCACACCTAGCACTGGTGTGTTAGGGCGAAAACGAGTCATTTTAAGGCAGGAATTACCGCCTTCAGTTATCGAAATAATCCAACGGGCGTGATTCTTTTCGGCCACAATCGATGCAGCCACTTGAATGGAAGCCGTGACACTAGAAATATCCATATGCCTTAAGAAGGGACGCTCGCGAGGTGTTTTTTCAGCTTCTTCTATGATTTGTCCCATGATCGTAATAGCTTCTAAAGGATATTTTCCGGATGCCGTTTCCCCCGAAAGCATGACGACATCTGTTCCGTCCCAAATAGCATTGGCCACATCCGATGCCTCGGCCCTCGTAGGAGCAGAATTGGTTATCATACTCTCAAGCATCTGAGTCGCTGTGATAATTGGCTTTCCAACCTGATTACAAAGCTTAATCATTCTTTTTTGTATACTCGGAACAAGATGGTTGCCAACCTCTACACCCATGTCACCACGAGCAATCATAATCGCATCCGAAACTTCCACGATGCTTTCCATATTATCCAAAGCTTCTGGCTTTTCAATTTTGGACACAATAGGAACTTGAACCTTCATTTGATGAAGCAGTGATTTTACGGCCATAATATCTTCTGCATTTCGCACGAAGCTTAATGCAACATAATCAATCCCTTGCTTTAATCCAAACAAGAGATCTTCACGATCTTTATCAGTAAAACTTGGAGCAGAGACCTTCACATAAGGAAGATTAATTCCTTTATTGGATTTAAGAAGTCCTCCAACTTTAATTTTGATCTTTAAAACTTCGCGATCTTTCTCAATCGCTTCAGCGACAATGAGACCGTCATCAAAAAGTATTCTGGCCCCAACATGAGCGTCCTTTACCAAATTCTTATAGATGGTGGGGATAAAGCTTTTATCATACTCAGGATACTGATCCTTCACATGACTCGGTCCAATCACCCAAATCTCTCCATCAACGAGGGTCAACGGATCAGGCAATTTATCCACCCGAATTTTTGGGCCTTGTAGGTCTAGAAGTATTGCAACTTCTACTCCTACATTTTTAGAGGCCTGACGAATATTTTTAATGGATTGTTCATGAGCTTCATAGGTTCCATGGGACATATTGACTCTAGCGGCATTCATGCCAGCTAAAATCATTTTTTCCAACATTTCAATCGTGTTGGAACTAGGTCCGATAGTCGCTATGATCTTAGCTCGACGGCTAGTCATATCGTTATCTTTTGAAGAGGTTAGTAAATTAACTTAAACGTTTAAACTCTTTCATCTGGGTCATCTGATTTTGATGATCCTCTCGTACGGAATCAAGACGATTTTCATAAGTTGATACGAGTCGATTTTTTTCTTCTTCGTATGTAGCCTTAATTCTATCTAGTTCCATTTGGTGAATCGTATCTTTCTGCGCCAGCTCTTTGCTAGTTGAAACCTTAATGTCTTTCAATTTATTCTCATAATCATTAGTTATCAACTTGATTTTTGTATCACTTGCAACTTGCATTTGATCAATTTTTCTTTGATAGTTTGCATTCATTTGTGTGATGTCATTTTTATATTGACTATCTTTCTGATCCATAATCATTTGGTAGTTCTTTAAATCGGCTGAGCGACGATCGTCATTAAATTTCTCTTGTGAATCAATCTTCTTATCAGTTTGATCCAGTATGTTTTCAACTTTTTGATCCATCGTCATTTTCAAATATTCATTATCGCGTTGATAGTTCGCCAGGCGTTGTTCGTACTCATTGACCGTAGAGTCAATAAGACGCGCAAATTCTCGCTTAATATCGTAGATCTCTTTATTACGGGCCTCATTCATTTTTTTAATGAATTCTGCTTTATCATCATGATTCACTTTATTTGCACCTTCCATACTGGCACGGTGCTTATCTTCAAGTTGCTTCATGGACTTGGTGAAATTTTCTTTAAGATTCGTGAGCCTTTCATTGGCACTATTCTTTTCAAATATCAGTCGTTGCTCATATGTCGCACGGTCGATACGATTTTGATTTTCTCGATTGGCAACTTGAGCTTCAGCACGCTCACGCTCTCTGGCGACGGTGATGATTTTGTCTGAATTCATTTCATTTTTTTGACGATCAAGGCGAACTGTCGCTTCTGTCGATTCGACTCGCATCGAATCATTAAACTTATCTTTATCCTCTAGCGTCTTCTCTTGGTATTGCCGCTGGACCTCTGCCATTCTCTCTTTTAATTTTTCGACACGGCCATCTTTCATCGATTGATCTTGCAATCCTTGTTGTCGATTCATAACATCAGCAAACTCGCCTGAGCCATTATTGCGTCTGCGTTTTTCAAGCTCAATAAGTCTTAGTTGTTTATTGTAATCTCTACGCGCATCCATCAATTGCCCTTGATGTTCGCGATTTGTCTTTTTGTATTCTCTTTGCTGATTTTCAACTAATTGATCACTGCGCTGACTATAGTCCTTGGCCATATTCTGGTAACGATTTTCATATTTATTTTGCATCGTTGCCATTCGATCGCCGGCATACTGTTTTTGCTGCTCAAAATCAGATTCTTGAATTTTTTTAGATTTTTGAAAATCGTCTCTTAATCGATCTCTCTGCTCAGCGCGCTTATGGGAAGCATCTTTTTGAACATCTCTCATTGAGTTTTCATGTGAGCGCACAAGCTGCTGTCTTTCTCTGTTATAAGAATCTTTCAATTCATGACCTTCTTTGGTCATCTCATCGTTAAACTCGGACAGTTTTGTATCAAAATCTTTTCGGATATCTCCTACATTTTCCTGATACTTTTTGCGAGAGGATTTCTGAAGGTCATCATGAATATCTCTTTCTGATTGAAAAGATTTTTCATAACTGTTTTTAATATCATTTAAGCGCTGATCAAAATCTTTTCTTTTAGCAATAGAGTCTTTAGTGAAAGACTCACGCTCTTTTTGAAGATCTTCGTTGTTTTTATCATTATTATTATCAAGGGCCTGTCGTGTGATATTATTAAGTTGATTCAGATTTTTTTGATAAGAAGACTCCATCTCCGTTTTATCTTCAATAAAATTTTCTCGCTGCTTATTTTTTACGAATTCAGCTCGCTCATTGGTATCTGCGATTCTTCTTTCGGCAGCCTCTTTGGTTTTTTTCAAAGAGTCATTAAAGTACTCTCTTTCTTTGGCCAGCTGTTTTGTGTAATCAACACCCTTCATAGCTTAATCCCTTATAAGTCACTTCCTGTGACATCATATAAAAGTCTAGCATAGGGCCCAAATAAAAAGGCCTTGGGTAAAACTTGCAGTCTCCCCCAAGGCCTTATCAGAGTAATCTTGTACGACTATTACTATTTAGCTAATACCTCATCAATAAGTTCAGCAAATACATTAAATTCTTGGGCACCCTGAATGAGCTGACCATTTACAAAGAAAGTTGGCGTAGATTTCACCCCTACTTTTTTTCCATCTTCCATGTCGCTATTTACCTGAGCAAGATACTTTTTATCCTTTAGGCAGGCTTCGAAAGCCTCTTTTTTTAGGCCAATTTTTCCCGCCGTGCTACTGAGCCCGGCCATATCGAGTGCGTCTTGGCGAGCAAACATTTCATCGTGCATTTTCCAGAAATAATCGACCCCTTGCTCATTGGCACAAAGTCCAGCAATAGCCGCACCTTCTGCATTATTATGAAATGGGAGGGGAAAATTTTTAAAAGCCACTTTCACCTTATTGCCGTATTTAGATTTAATTTTTTTAAGAAGATCTGCACCTTTAGCACAGAAAGGACATTGGAAGTCTGAGAATTCAACAATCACAACCTTAGCGTCTTTATCGCCTGCAAATGGAGCATTCCCTACTTCCACCGGAAAAGTTGGACGACGAGGCTTAGGCATATAAACTTCAATTCCTGAATTTTTTGTCTGTTGCCCTAACCATTCCTCAACCGCTTCTCGCGAGCGCTCTTTTTCTAGGTATTGCTTAATTTTTTCACGAACCTGAGGATTAATATGCTCTTGAGGGATGTTTTGATCAGCAATAAAGGCGTCGATTTCTTTATCTGAAATATTCACATGCTTGGCAATATACTTACTTACGAATTCATCCATAGAGAGATCTTTCTTTCTAGGATCTTTTGCAGCAAGTTTTTCTATTAGAACACTCTTTAATTTATTCATCTTGACTTCAAATGCTTTAGATTCAAAATCAAAAACTTCTGACTCAATACCATTCATGACTTCAGCATTCGTAACTTCAATCTCTCCGGCCTTCGCCGCTACACCTTCTTTAACAGCAGGTTTAAAAAGATAACTTGGCTTGCTATTACCTTGCGAACAAGCAACGATAGAAACCAGACAGAGCATCAGCAGTCCATTCACAGCTTTCATATTAGTTCTCCTCTAAAAAATTGAAGTTATTTTAGCTTAAGACATCGAGAATAAAAACAAAGCAAAATACTCGCCTATAAATGGGACATAAAATCGACAAACTTGGGGTGAGCTTTGAGTTGATTTGGTGCCCCAGCCGCCAAAATATGGCCCTTGTCGAGGAGCAGTAAAAGATCTGATCTTAAAATAGTTTCCAACCGGTGGGTCACTATAATGGTGATAGTGCAGGAGCTGAAAAAAGAAATTAAATCTTTTAAAGCAGCTTCAAGCTCAGAGTCTAGTCCGCTAGAGATCTCGTCCATAAGGATGATTGGTTTTTTTAAAAACAGCGCCCTTAAACCTGAAACTAACTGTTTCTGTCCCATAGAAAGCATTTTTGGCTCAATTTTATCTTCGGGATGGAATCCCCATTTAACAAGATAAGGAATTTTATTTTGAGCGAGGGACCAAAATTCATCAAATCCAAAATCGTAACCCAAACTCAGGTTAAATTTTAAAGTTTCAGTAAAAACATGGGAGTCCTGAGAAATCAAGGAAATGTATGAGGAAAATTTTTTTAACTCTGAATCATTTTGAGCATCAAACCGTTTACCATCAATTTCAATCAACCCCTGAAAACTATAGTATTGCCCGGACAACAATTTTAAAAGAGTGGATTTTCCACAACCAGACTCACCTAGAATCCCCAACACCTGTCCTTTAGACAATTCAAAATTTATGTTTTGAAGCACAAATCCCTGATCGTACTGAAAATGGTCCAAATTCATCTTCATTTTTTCAACCGTTAAATCCCAAAAAGACTCACTGTCTCCATCGACAGAAGGAAAATGAGAATTAAATTCAGATATCCTCTCAATTCCAGTTCCTGCTCTTTGAAGTACAGAGATTTTTGAAGCAACTTCTTTAATTGGCCCAATCGATTTTTGAATAAGATCAATGAGTGCCGCCAGTATCGCAACCTCAACAATATGAGAGTAAGGAACAATAAGTATAACGAGGGCGACAAGGATAGGATAAAGAGATTCAGCAGCCGAATAATAACCAGCGTCCCAAATATTTGCCCGTAATTGTTTATCTAAAAAGTCTTCGAATATTTTCTCGCCACGCTTCGAGGCATATTTAGGGTTAGGTGAATAGAAAAGCTCCCTCAAGCCTGCCGATAAATCAGTAACAACTCTCGCCATTTGTCCTGTCACTTTGCGAACATCCATAAAAACGACTGCCATGATCTTGCTTCCCTTAATAAGCAAAAGACAAACAACAATTTCCGCTAAAAATAATGCAATCCCAGTCGTAGAATTCAACTGTAAAAAGCTAACCAGGCAGGAAAGGATAAAAATAATTTCAATAAAAATGGCAAAGCTTCCAGAGGTAACGACTTCTCTCACAGCATCAGTGTCGTTCATGAGTCTGGCCAAAACCTCCCCTAGTGGAAATTCATCTTGTTTGGCTCCACTTCTTTTAAAGGGAGCCTTAAGCCAAAGCGAAAAACTTTTTTTTCGGAGGTCAGTCAAGAGGAGTTGAATATAACGATGAGTACTAATTTGAAAAAGAAATCGATTTACATATTCTATAAGAAAGAGGCTACCCAAAGTCCATAAATAATGAGTGAAATTGCTATGATCCTTAAGGGATTGATAAAATCCACTGATCAATTTTGGAGTCCAATAGCCGGTTGCTCCTGAAACAGCGAGGTTCAAAATAATGAAAGCAATTAATGGGATCTCTGACTTAAGCCAGAGGTGCTTCCACAAATTGCTCTTTGAAAAACTGAACAACATTTGGCTCCTTCAAAGCTTGATCAACAGAGGCATTCATGATGATGCCCTGATTTTTTTCAAGATGAATAATTTCGTCCACCAATCGCACTGTCGTTAAGCGGTGAGAAGAAATAATAAAAGTAAATTCCTTAAAGCGAGCATCCTCACGAAGGAGCTGCATGATCCGTTTTTCCAGGATGATATCAATGGATGAGAAAGGATCATCCCAAATGATAAAGTCGCTTCCAGACATCAAGGACCTAATGAGGGCCACTCGCTTGATCTGTCCACCAGAGAGTCTCTTACCATTTTCTCCAACTTCGATATTTAAAATATCCTCTAACTTCTCTGCGAGGCTCTCTAGTTGAAAAATTTTGATTAGCTCAAGAGCCTTCATTCTTTCCAACGGACTTTCTTCTCTTCCCAAAAAAATATTGCCACCGATAGTATCGTTGAATAGATAAGGCTCCTGTTGAACCATAGAGATTTTCTTTCCAGATAAAATAAGACTCGTTGCAAGCCTACTCAAAAGTACACTCTTTCCGGCCCCCGTTTCAGCGATAATAGCCGTCCATCGGTGAAGTGCCAGATGAACTGCCAATTTTTGATTCCAAAAAGGCAATTCAACATTCAAAGAATTTTTATTGAAATGAAGTGGAAATTTTTTTAACTCTTCCTCAAAAGAAGAGGCCGTTATCAAGTCTGTGTAGAGTTCTTTCACTCTTTTCCATGCTGCCAAACCTTGAGAGATGACCACAGCAACCCAAGAGAGAAACATCACAGGCTCTAAAAATAAATATAAAAAACCGCTGAAATAGACAAGGTCAGAAGGCGTTTTCCCTTTGGCCTGAATCAACATCGCCCCCCAAAGAAGGGAAGCCCCAAGACCAAGCTTCACATAGGGTCCAGTAAAGGCATACCCAAGAGCACTTTTGAAAAAGAGAGAGAGCTCTTGACCCGAAATCTTCAAAAATCCCTGAATAAAATTTTCTTCACGGTGAAAATTTTTGATCGTTTGTTTTGCCCCATGTGCCTCGATGATGAATTGCTGAACCTCTCCCTTTTTGTCCATCATCTTCTTGAACACTTTCTGATTAAACATAGTCATAAAGGAAAAGAAAATCACGCTCAAGAAGAGAGGAATAAAAGCTGGCCATAAATAGGCGTCAGTCTGATTGAATTTAGGAATCAATACCCAGGCGGTGATTAAAAGATTGCCAATTTGTAGGAGACCGAAACCAATAAAAGCTCTTAAATTATTAATGTCATCGAAAAGAATTTGGAAAATTTGTCCTTGGGAGCGTCCCTGGTACCGCTCAGGGGGATGAGCCTCCAAAAGATCCAGGAGTTCCATTCTTAGTAATTTCTGCTGAACGCGAGCAGGATAAAAAAAGAGAAGGCGAGAAAATGTTCGAAATAAGAGGATTCCAAGCGCCAGGCCCATAAAAATCCAAATACTCGCTGATTGAAAGGAGGAACTGGAAAGGTCTAATGTTAAAAGACGTATCCGCTCAGGCAGCTCCACCTGGAAAAGCTGAAGCAAATAAAGACAGCCTACAGCCCCAAGGTAGTACCATTTAAATTCAACAGCATGATGAAAAACCCAGGGAATAAAACGTCGGGATAGTCTTAAAGTCATAAGCCGAAAATTTAGTTCATTTTTTGCTCAAAGTCATGGCAGATATAAAGAAAGTATGATGACAGACTGTAGAAATATTTTTAACATGGTTCTCACATTGCGCCCGTAGCTCAGTTGGTTAGAGTATTACCTTGACATGGTAGGGGTCACAAGTTCGAATCTTGTCGGGCGCACCATTTCCCCATCACCCTGATTTATCAAATTAAAAATCGAATTAAAGGTTTCAAACTTTAACATCTATCGTTAAAATCAGAGAAACCATGATCAACCCTCAATTAAAAATTGATTTTAATATTAGATCCTTATTAGTGCTCATTTTTTCTGCACTCATTTTTATTTACGTGGATTACATTAAAAGTGATGGGCTTATTAACCGCGATGATACTCTCATGGTAGAACCACTTTTAAAGGTCCATCATTTAAATGATTATTTTGAAGCCGTCGCGAATAATCGTATTCTGGATGTTCAACCCATTAGAGACTTAACTTTTCTCATTAATTTTAAAATATTCGACTGGTTCGGCTTTTCATGTTTTCACCTTTTTAATCTTATTTTGTTTTTTATTGCCATTTACTTATTATCTCGAATTTTGACTCTTTTGGGGTTCTCCCCTCATTCGGTCATGCTGGGGACTATCCTCTTCTCGCTACATCCTCTTACAGTCTCTGCCGTAGGATGGGTAGCAAGCCGCAAACATACACTTGCCTTAATTTTTATTTTGCTAGCCATCTATGATTTTCTAAAGAATAAAAATGTCACTTGGAAATCTTCGCTCTTTTTTTTACTTTCAACGATGTCGCATCAAATTTTTTTCTTATTTCCAGTATGGGTGTGGGTTTACGCCAAGATCAAGAGCTGGAAGTTGTCGCGATTGACTTTTACCTCAATGACTATTTTTTCGTGGGCATTTGTAGGACTCGCAACATACAAGACATTCTATATTAATGTCGGCGATGTCTATTACACTGAAAGTTCAAATTTAATAGATAACATTTCTCGCTATGTACTTTCGATAGGGAGATCTTTCAGTTTGATAACTTTTCCCTTTTCAATTTCGGCAATCTATTCACAGGGAAGTTTATGGAATCTAATTGGTCTGCCACTTTTAATTTTTACGTTTTATGGATTTTACAAAAGCCAAAAAAGACAGGATACGTTCTTATGGGTTTTATTAGCAATTCTGGCCCATCTTCCAACATATATCGCGTTTATTAATGACACTTACCTGTACCTCGGACTTATCTGTTTTATAATCGCCTTTCTGTATATACTAGAAGCTCACCCTCCGAAACTTTCGCCCAAGATCTTACTTGCAGTAAAAATAACGATCATTTCACTTTTAGGTTTTAAAACAATTGATGCTGCCCCGATGTGGAAAAGTCTTGATAAATTATGGCAATACTCTTATTCCAACGAGCTATCTCCAGAAACAGGTATGTACTTCGGACAGTTTATTAAAAACGAAAAGGATCAACTAGAACTGCTTCATTGGTCAGGTCAAAACTTCAACTTCAGAGGTAATTTGCCGATGATCGATTTTTTTGTCACCAGGATTTATGTTTCTTCAATTTCTGTCGCCGAGAAAATTAAAATTTTTGAAGATTGCTATTTTGATCATCCCCTTTATAAGGCGTACTACGGACTCATGCTCCTTGAAGGGAGTGAATCTCAGATGAAGCAAGGCATTGAAATTTTATCACCCATCCTGAAGCATGATTACAAATACTTTTATCAAAAAAGCAGAGAGACTGTTTTAAAGGCACTCAGATATGTTTGCCAGAATATTCAAGGTAAAGAAGTCGCCTGCCAACAACTTCAAGTTGAGTATTAACTCAAAAAAAGAAAAACATGAATTATTTTATTCACCCGACTGCGATTGTTGAGACGAATGTAAAAATTGGCGAAAACGCCCATATTTGGCATCACTGTCACGTGAGAGAAAGTGCGATCATAGGGGAAGACGTATCACTTGGTAAGGACGTCTTTATCGATAAGAATGTAAGTATTGCTAAAGGTAGTAGAATTCAGAATGGTGTCAGTATCTATAATGGAGTGAATATCGGTCAATGGGTTTTCGTAGGGCCTAACGTCACCTTTACAAACGACAGACACCCAAGAGCGGGATCAAAAACGTGGAGCCTCTCACAAACCAAATTAAAAGATGGATGCTCAATTGGTGCAGGGTCAACGATTGTCTCAGATGTTACCATAGGTGCTTTTTCCATAATCGGTGCAGGTTCCGTGCTAACTGAAAGTATTCCACCTTTTCACCTCGCCTATGGCCTTCCCGCAAGAATAGTTTCAAAAATCTGTGCTTGTGGCGATACAAGATTAGAGCTTTCTGCGGAACCAAGTGAATATATCCTCTCCTGCTGTCATGAAAAACTCAAACCGGATGTAATCTCACTAGCACAATCTGTGATTGAGAAGTTAAAATGAAATCAGTCGCCATCATCATACCTTGCTACAACGAAGAAGAATCAGTTCCACAACTTTTACATAAACTCAAAGAACTTGAACAAGAATTACAATTTAAGTATGAACACCACTTTATTTTTGTTGATGATGGAAGTCAGGACAAAACTTATTCATTGTTAAACAAGGCAATAAATCAACTTAAAAGTGCTCAAATCATTCGCCATGAAAAGAATCAAAATCTTGGAGCGGCTTTAAAAACGGGCATAAGAAATAGCAATGAAGTCGATTATCTCGCTTTCCTTGATAGTGATTGCACCTATGAACCCAGTATTATTTTGGAACTCCTCAAGAGCTTAGACAATGGTTATGATCTAGCGACGGTTTCCCCTTATCACCCCAAAGGAATGGTTGAGGGTGTACCGGCCTGGCGACTCTCGCTTTCAAAAGGACTGAGTCTCATTTATAAAATTCTTTTAAATACACCATTCTCTACTTACACCGCGATGGTAAGAGCAGTAAAAAAGGAAAAAGTGGTCAATCTTTTGAGCCCAAAGAATGACTTTTCTTTCGTTGCAGAGTTTTTTCTCAAGGCCATTCAACAAAACGAAAAAATCTCAGAAATCCCTACCATCCTCAGAGTTCGACAATATGGTGTATCCAAGATGAGTACTTTCAGGACAATAAAATCACATTTAAAAATCATCCTAAAACTTCTTCAAGGGAAAGAGATTTGAAAATTGTTTCGATTATTGGCACAAGGCCGGAGATTATCAAGATGTCTTGCCTCTTCGCGCTTTTGGATAAAAATTTTGATCATGTGATTCTTCACAGTGGTCAACACTATGATGCTGTCTTGGACAAAGATCTTTTTAAAGAACTAAAACTCAAATCAAAAATAAAGCGTCTACAATCAGGGCCAGGAAATTTCGGTGAACAGTTCAGTAAGCAAATAAGTGCTCTCTATCATGCGCTAGAAAAAGAAAAAGCTGATTTCGTCATCGTCCAAGGTGATACAAATACAGCACTTTCAGGTGCCCTTGTTGCTGCAAGATTAAAAATTAAAGTTATTCACGTAGAGGCGGGATGCCGTTCAGGTAATCCAGATACACCTGAGGAACAAAATCGTATTTTAATAGACGCGATTTCAAGCCTAAGATTTTGCCCTGACCAAAGAACACTTTCTAATCTTAATAAAGAGGGTCATAAATCTCAGAGTTACATTTCAGGGAGTACCACTTTTGATGCCATAAAGCGCTCTGGCATGCTTTCGACGTCCTCAATTCTTAAACAATTCAACCTTGCTTCAGGTCAATTTGTTCTCTGCACTCTCCATCGTGTAGAGAACATGGACAACCTAGCCGAATTTAAAAAGAAGATTGAATTTATTAACTGGATTTCAACTTTTATGCCAGTCGTATTCCCCATTCATCCTCGAACAAAAATCTTTCTTGAGAAACAATCTATTCAATTGGCCAAAGAGGTCATCGCAGGGCCTCCGCTCTCTCATCTCAAATTTGTTGGACTCCTAAAGAACTGTCGTTTGGTTGTCTCCGACTCTGGTGGGATACAAGAGGAAGCCGCTTTTTTTGATCGCCCCTGCCTGGTCTTACGAAATGAAACAGAGTGGACGAGACTGCTTAAAATAAAAAAGAACTTTCTTTTTTCCCAAGTAAAAGAAAAAGAAAAAAAACTAACCAAGCGCTTGCTTATAGATGACCGTTTTTACCATCTCGTTCAATCGAGAAAGTGCCCAGAATCAAAGCCTGGGGCAAGTCAATTCATAATAAAACATATAAAGATGTTTTCTCTAAAGACCGTCAAATGAAATACTCTTCTCTTTCTTTTCTCGCCCTTCTATTCGTTCTAAATTCCTGCTCTGGGCGCCATAAACCCAAGGTTTCGTCGACTTTATATATGGAACTAAATAGGACGAATCAATCTAAGCATGAGCTCTGTATCGATCAGCAAAAAAACCTGATCCTGAAATCGTTTAAGGAATCAGAGCAAGCCGATCTTGATGACGAAAAATATCATTTTATTAGAAATGAATCTCTCGCTCTGGAAGTTCTTAAAACGTTTGAATTGAATAAGTTTACACTGAAAGAAAACAAGGAAGAGTATGAGGCCATGCTCATGGGTTGCGTCGAAAAACAAGACCCTGCTCATATCATTTGTGATTCACTATTTAATACATACAAATTTTTTCGCGCCCTTATACATGGTATGAATCAGTACCAATGGTCTGACTCAACAAAAATCAAAGCAAGAAATCTGATTTTGAATTATACCAAGATGGTAGCAAGCCATGAGGCTTCTATCATGGATATCATGTTAGCGAATGATCTCATTTTAAGGCTCTCTAATAGGAAATATCTTCCAAACACTTATTACCAGAATGGATTGGCGATAAAGCATCAAGCCGAGGCAGGATTAAAAGATCTCAAAAAAAATTTCAGGAAGATTCAAAAGAGTAAGAAGGACTTTACTTGTGAGGATGCGATAAAGTTTTATCAAGAAGAAAGGGTCAAAGTAAAAGATCTTACGATTAAATTTACATCGGCCCTCTCTGGTAAGATCTAAATTTGCTTAAGCATTTCTTTCATCTTGGTAGCAACTTTATTCGAATACTCCAATTCATCACGTACGATATCAATACTTTTACAACTAAGACCAGGATCGTTAGTTAAGCGCGTGCGAAGTGTTTCGACATAATCTCGGGATTGATCCATAATCACTTTCACTTCTTTGTGAAGTTCCTTATTGATGATGCCATTGCTGCAGAGTTCATCCAGAACACTCAGAGCGACTAATCGATTCAAAAGTGGATAACTCCCTTCAGCGAAAAATCTGACGTAATCGAGAGCAACCTTTTTCCCCTCCAGCTTTAATAAAGTTGGCCAACGATAATCCTTTAGCGCCACAGACAGGGCCTGAAAGTAGCTTAACTCTGAAAACATCAGTGAACATGAACCGAAAGCTTTATAGTCTTGATCAAACTTTTTGACTCTTTCATCATCGCAATAATTAATGATGTTTTTAACCATAATGGATTTTTGCGACATTAGACCCTTGCTGACATCGAATTTTTGCAAAAAAGATTGAGCCTCTTGAGGATCTTTGACGAAAACAAGATCTACTGATTTTTTTGATTTAATTTCCCTAAAGGCTTTCTGAAGAATATTTTTTTTATAATCCTTACATTCTTGAATCTCTGTTTCTGTAATCTTAAAAGGTTCATCCTTAGGAATCGGTTTATCTTTGAAATGTGTGCAGCCGATCAAAAAAAATAATGAAATAATGAATGATTTCATATGGACCCCTATTCTACGTTTTTGATTATTATAACCGATCTTGATGGAGAATAGGCATTTTTTGATTGTATAAATTCCCTACATACCAGACTATAGAAGCATGAAATTTCATCTCGTTATATTGTTGATTTTAATTATGAGCTGCACCACTTTAACCCCTAAAAAAAGTCCAGCTCCTGGCCCTCGCCTCACAGTAACTGAAATAAATCCTAATAAGTGGACTGGCCTGACACGTCAGAATCTTGATCATCTGGTTAAAATATTTCCTCTGGCACCAATGTTTTTTACAACAGATATCCACATTCAACCTCAGTCCGTTCCCACCTCCCATCCGATTCTCACTTTGAATACGAGATATGCTGAGAATCCAAATCTTCTCTTAGCGTCTTTTCTCCATTATGAACTGCATTGGTGGCTTGAGAGGAAGTCGAAAGAATTCCAGTTGGCCCAGGCGGATCTAAAGTCACTCTTCTTTCCCTTACCCGCTGTGGCCATCAGCAAAAGTGAAAAAGACACTTTTCAACATCTCATCATTTGTTTTCTTGAATATGAAGCTCTCATTCATTACCTAAATTTGAAAGAGGCGAATAAAATTTTAAAAGATTTGATTTATAAAGAAAAGATTCACCCATGGATCTATAAGCAGGCTTATAAAAATTATGAAGAAATTAAATTCATCGTAAAAAAATACGAGCTCATGCCTACTTTTTAAAATCCGACAAAAAATCCATCTCCTTCTTCTGCTAAAAGACTCAAGAATTTATATCTATCACTCGTCTTATCTTTAATAAACTCAGAGCCTACGCCAATACAATTGATTTGCACCTTATTTTTATTCTCCAATCTGACGACTCTTAATATTTCATAGATATCATCTTTCTTATTGGAATTGTGATAAGTCGGGGTCCCATCGGATAAGAGGACAATATCAGATAATTGAGTGTAGTTTCTAAGAGCAAAAAGCAAGGCCTCTCTTGTCGGTGTTCCCCCCAAAGGCCTCATGCCGTAAATAAAGTCAAAGACATCCATTTTATTTAAACCAGTATTATTTTTTAATTCTCCCCAAAGATATCTAAAGGGAGATCTTTCTTCATACGGGTATTGTATCACTTCGACACTGTAATTCTTGTCCAGTGAGGTAATGAGCATTTTCAATCCGGCTTTGACCTGTCCTATTCGATCTTCTTCAAGCATTGAATAAGAAGTGTCTATAATAAAAACAATCTTCTTTCCCTTAAATTTGAAGCCTATATCCAAATCTTTTCCGGATTCATGCTCACGCTTTTCTGTTGGCTTACTAGACATTTGACTCATTTTTTGCTGAGTTTCGGCTAACTCTTTATTCACTTTTCTCAATTCTTCTTGCGTTTCTTTTAAGGTTTTTTCAATCGAATCTGCCAGCTTAGCATCATGATGATCCTGAGATGTGGGCTTAGCCTTTGGCATGGCCACGTAGAGAATAATAACGGCACCAAGTGCTCCACTTAAGAGATCCAAAAACGAGATGGAGAATACTTCAATCTGCCGTCTGCGCTTCATGAAATTTCAATTTTGTTGATAAGATTTTCGATGACGAATTCTTTGAGATCAGAGTGAAAGCGGTCTGTTTCTTCTTGCAGCCGGTGAACAAACCACATAATAATGATGGACAGGATCAGCGCCACTAAAGTGGTATCAAAGGCGACACCTAGTAAAGTCGTAATTTTTTCCATATCACCTGAATTCGCGACAATTAAGGCCTGAGAAATTCCTATGACTGTTCCTACAAATCCAATAGAGGGTATAACCCAAGTTAAATAACGAATCACGGATTGATTCCCTTCTGCTTTTTCTTGAGACACTTCAATTTGAATACTGACAACATCAATAAGCTCGGAAAGTGATCCAGACGTTCTGAATTTCGTACAAGCTTTTTTTAATAAATCACTGAGGATGTATTTTTCCTTGCGCTCAAATTCAATCAGCTTGAATTTGAGATTATTAATGTCTTGGGGCATGAAAACGACCTTATCATTGGTCGGTATTAGATTTAATTTAAACGCGAGCCTCTCCCTTGCGATAACCTTAAGTTTCTCCTTCACTTCAAACCAGGCCCAAAAAAAGGCAAGATAAGTAAACCCTTGAATATAGCCGCCGTTTATAACATCCCCTCCCAAAAGAAGGAGAAAACGATAAAGGCCAGGCGAATTCTCTTTAGAGGTGAAGCCTAATAGCATCATGCAAAGTCCTGTTAATAAAAAGGCGATCGCTGAAGCCAAACTTAGGTTTCTAAGGTTTTTCATCTGGTAATTTCCATGTTATTAAAACTTAAGGTAATTATCGGCATCTCTTGAAGGGGACATTATGATGAAAGTAGAAATACATCCAGAAGCAGTGGAACGAGTAAAAAAGTTCTCCATTTCTGACCATCAGCTAGGCTTTGGAAAGTATGTGGCGCCCATCATGATTCAGGCCATGTATGATCATGGAGAATGGCAACGTTTTGATCTTCTTCCTTACGGTCCGATTCAGCTTGACCCTTGTAGTAAGGTACTTCACTACGGCCAGGAGATTTTTGAGGGGATGAAGACTTTTCATCAGCCTGATGGCTCTATCAAGATGTTTCGGCCAGAGCAAAATGCTCGCCGCTTTAATCAATCGGCGCGCAGAATGTCGATGCCTGAAATTCCTGAAAATCAATTCTTAAAAGCTTGCGAAGTCATCAGCGCCTACTGCCAACATTTAGTTCCTAAACGTTTAGGTGAATCACTCTACCTCAGACCCTTTATGATCGCCTCTGAAGTTGGACTTGGAATTAAACCTTCCAAGCAATTTCTTTTTATTATCGTGGCTTCTCCTTCTGGAGCCTATTTTTCAGGGGACTCTGTTAAAGTCTATATCGAGCGAGATGATATTCGTGCCGCTCAAGGCGGTATTGGTTTTGCGAAAACGGGTGGGAACTATGCTGCCAGTTTAAAATCCTATACGAAAACTATTGAAGCCGGATGTGATCAAACGATGTGGCTTGATTCCACTCATCAGTATATCGAAGAAATGTCTGGCATGAATTTCATGTGTATCATTGATGGTGAACTCCATACACCTGCTCTGACTGATACCATCCTGGATGGGATCACTAGAAAATCCGTTCTTGAAATTGCTCGCCTCGATAACTTTGTTGTTCGCGAAGAAAAAATTGCAATCGATCATCTCCTCAAATTGATTCAAGAAGGTCGATGCACAGAGGCTTTCGTTTGTGGTACGGCATCTGTTATTTGTCCTATCAACTCTTTCTTAGATAAGGATGGTAAAACCTATTCTATGAAGGAGGGAAATGGAAAAATATCTATGTACTTAAGAGAAAAGCTGATTTCCATTCAAGCCGGAAAAGTTAAAGCACCGCAAGGGTGGATGTACCCTGTTGAAGAAATTAAATTTTAAGTAAAAAAAAAGGCCCTTTCTGATCTGAGCCCTTTAAATCGGACAAGTTAATAAACGAGACCTAATTCAACCCTCGCTTCGGCGGGGGTTTTTCTTTTTAGGCTCCACTGGGGACGATCATAATTATAATAATCGATATAGCTCTTCA